>NZ_JBVVQS010000099.1:347054-421323 GCF_055811575.1 Mesorhizobium sp. WSM4815
GCAGCCGAAGGCGAGGACGCGCAGGACAAGCAACCGTCCGGCTAATTCATCGTCGGGATGACGAATTCGGCGCCGTCTTTCACGCCTGCCCGCGCGCCCGCAGCCGAAGGCGAGGACGCGCAGGACAAGCAACCGTCCGGCTAATTCATCGTCGGGATGACGAATTCGGCGCCGTCCTTCACGCCGGACGGCCAGCGCGAGGTCACCGTCTTGGTCTTGGTGTAGAACCGGAATGCGTCCGGTCCGTGCTGGTTGAGGTCGCCGAAGGAAGACGCTTTCCAGCCGCCGAACGTATAGTAGGCGATCGGCACCGGGATCGGCACGTTGATACCGACCATGCCGACCTGGACCCTCGAGGCGAAATCGCGGGCGGCATCGCCGTCGCGGGTGAAGATGGCGACGCCGTTGCCCATTTCGTGATCGTTGGCGAGCTTGATCGCGTTCTCGTAGGTCGGCGCACGCACTACCGAGAGCACCGGCCCAAAAATCTCTTCCTTGTAGATGCGCATATCGGCGGTCACGTTGTCGAACAGGCAGCCGCCCATATAGTAGCCGTTCTCATAGCCCTGCATGGAAAAGCCGCGCCCGTCGACGACCAGCTTGGCGCCTTCCCTGACGCCGATGTCGACATATCCCTTGACCCGTTCCAGCGCCTGCGCCGTCACCAGCGGGCCGAAATCGGCAGACGAATCCGTCGACGGGCCGACCTTCAGGCTTTCGACGCGCGGCACCAGCTTTTCCATCAGCCGATTGGCGGTATCGTTGCCGACCGGGACAGCCACCGAGATCGCCATGCAGCGCTCGCCGGCAGAGCCGTAGCCGGCGCCGATCAGCGCGTCGACGGTCTGGTCCATGTCGGCGTCGGGCATGATGATCATGTGGTTCTTGGCGCCGCCGAAGCACTGCACGCGCTTGCCGGCCGCGCAGCCGCGCGAATAGATGTACTGGGCGATCGGCGTCGAGCCGACGAAGCCGATGGCCTTGATATCGGGATCATCGAGGATGGCGTCGACCGCCTCCTTGTCGCCGTTGACGACGTTGAGAATGCCCGCTGGCAGGCCGGCCTCGATGAACAGCTCGGCGATGCGCATCGGCACGCCCGGGTCGCGCTCCGAAGGCTTCAGGATGAAGGCGTTGCCGCAAGCGATAGCCGGCGCGATCTTCCACAACGGGATCATCGCCGGAAAATTGAACGGCGTGATGCCGGCAACGACGCCGAGCGGCTGGCGCATCGAATAGACGTCGATGCCGGGGCCGGCGCCGTCGGTGAACTCGCCCTTCATCATGTGCGGCGCGCCGATGCAGACCTCGACCACTTCCAGGCCGCGCTGGATGTCGCCCTTGGCGTCAGCGATGGTCTTGCCGTGCTCGCGCGCCAGAATGTCGGCCAGCGCATCGTATTCCCGGGCGACCAATTCGAGGAATTTCATCAGGACGCGCACGCGCCGCTGCGGATTGGTCGCCGCCCAGCCGGGCTGCGCCGCCTTGGCGTTCTCCACGGCTGCGCGCAGCTCCGCCTGCGAAGCCAGCGCCACGGTGCCGCGCACCGTGCCGTCCATCGGCTGCATGACGTCCTGCTTGCGGCCGCTGGTCCCGGCGACACGCTTGCCGCCGATGAAATGACCGTAGTCGATCATGGTTTTCTCTCCCTGTATTTGTGATGCGGCATTGTCCGCCTTTGCGCCGCCGATGGCAACGCGAGCGAACACGCAACCGTTGTGCGGTAAATAGAGTGCGAGCGACGCCTGTGCATCAATTGCCGCAAATGATAGGGTGCAGGTCCTAGCGGCAAGGATTGAGAAATTGAGTTCCTTCGCGCCCCGTGCCACGGAACGCAACGTCGACGATTGTCATCCGGACCCTCCTCATGAACTGGGATGACGTCCGCATCTTTCTGGCGGTGGCGCGTGCCGGCCAGATCCTCGGCGCGGCCAAGCGGCTGGAGCTGAACCACGCCACTGTCTCGCGCCGCGTCGCCGCGCTCGAGGATGCGCTGCGCACAAAACTCTTTCGCCGGCTGACCACCGGCAGCGAGCTGACGCCGGCGGGCGAGCGTTTCCTCGACATCGCCGAGCGCATGGAAGGCGACATGATTGCCGCCCGCGCGACCGTGGCGGGCGAAGGTGACGACGTCTCCGGCACCGTGCGCATCGGCGCGCCTGATGGTTTCGGCGTCGCCTTCCTGGCCAAACGCCTCGGCGCGCTGACGACGCTTCACCGTGAACTCACCATCCAGCTGGTGCCGGTGCCGCGTTCCTTCTCGTTGTCCAGGCGCGAAGCCGACATCGCCATCACCGTGGAGCGACCGACGGAAGGCAGGCTGGTGGCGGGAAAGCTGGTCGATTACACGCTCGGCCTGTTCGCGTCCCGCGCCTATGCCGACGCGCATGGCCTGCCGCAGACGCCGGCCGAGCTCGGCCGGCACACGCTGATCGGCTATGTGCCGGACCTCATCGTCAGCCCCTCGCTCGACTATGCGGCCGAGTTCAGCGCCGACTGGCGCACGAGCTTCGCCATCTCCTCGGCGCTCGGCCAGGCCGAAGCGGTGCGCTCCGGCGCCGGCATCGGCATCCTGCACACCTTCGTCGCCCACTCGATGCCGGAACTGGTGGCCGTCGACATCGTCGCGCCCATCCGCCGCGCCTACTGGCTGGTCTATCACGAATCGGTCAGGCCGCTGCGCCGCGTCCAGATCGTCGCGAGCTTCATCACCAAGGCGGTGGAACGGGAGCGAAGCCTGTTCGTCTGACGATATTTTCTCTGACGCGGCGAGGTGTGTTGGAGCCTGATCCCGAGTCACGCGGCAAGTTTCTCACCCCGCTTAAATGCGTGAAGGACCCTTCCGATCCTACCGGTGGTATCGCTCCGGTCCGAGATCGCGGACATCGATGTCCGGCACCCGGCTGGAAATGATGTCGGCCAGGACCTTGGCCGAGCCGCAGGCCATGGTCCAGCCGAGCGTACCGTGGCCGGTGTTGAGATAGAGGTTGGAAAACTCGGTGCGGCCGATCAGCGGCGGCCCGTCCGGCGTCATCGGCCGCAACCCGCACCAGAAGGTCGCCGACCGCATGTCGCCGCTGCCTGGAAAAAGGTCGCCGAGCGAATGTTCGAGCGTGCGCCGCCGCGATTCATGCAGCGTCAGGTCGAAGCCGGAAATCTCCGCGGTGCCACCGACCCGGATGCGATCGCCGAGCCTGGTGATCGCCACCTTGTAGGTCTCGTCCATCACCGTCGACACCGGTGCTGCGGCAGCATCCTTGATCGGCACGGTGATAGAATAACCTTTGACCGGATAGACCGGGATAGGTCGTTTCAGATAGCGCATGAATTTGGCCGAATAGCTGCCCATCGCCATCACATAGGCGTCGGCGGCCTTCCATCCCTTGCTCGTATTGATGTTGGCGATCTGGTTGCGCTTGCGCACGATGCGCCTGATCGACGTGTCGTATTCGAAGGTGACGCCGCGCGCTGCGCAGAGCTCGGCCAGACGGTCAGTGAACATCTTGCAGTCACCGGTCTCGTCGCCCGGCAGCCGCAGGCCGCCGACGAACTTTTCACGGATCCCTGCCAAGCCCGGCTCGGCCGCGATGCAGCCGTCGGGATCAAGGATCTCGTAGGGAACGCCATATGTCTTCAGCACCTCGACATCGCCGGCTGTGCCATCGAGCTGCTGTTGCGTGCGAAAAAGCTGCAGCGTTCCCTTGCTGCGCTCGTCATAGGCGATGCCGGTCGCCTCGCGCAGCACTTTCAGCGTGTCGCGGCTGTATTCGGCCAAAGGCACCATGCGCGCCTTGTTGACTGCATAGCGCTCGGCCGTGCAGTTGCGCAGCATCCTGACCAGCCATACCCACATACGTGGATCGAGAGTCGGCCGCACCACCAGAGGCCCATGTTTCATCAGCAGCCATTTGATCGCCTTCAGCGGGACGCCGGGACCGGCCCAGGGCGAGGCGTAGCCTGGCGAGATCTCGCCGGCATTGGCAAAGCTGGTTTCCAGCGCCGGGCCCTTCTGGCGGTCGATCACCGTCACTTCATGGCCGGCCTCGGCCAGGTAATAAGCAGTGGTGACCCCGATGACGCCGCCGCCCAGCACGAAGATCTTCATCGCATAGCTCTCCAGAACGATGTCTTGTCAGCGGGCGCATCGTGGCTTTCTGTCTGCCGGATTTTACCGCGTCCGCCAAGTGCCCAAGCATGTCGCCCAAAAGTAGGCAGGAGGTTTTGGGACGACGACACATGCCTAAAAAAGCCCGCGCGCTATCCATTCACATAGCGCCGGTGAAAGCGGTGTCCGAGGCTGGTCAGGATTTCATAGCCGATGGTGCCGGCATGGCTGGCCGCCTGGTCGACCGTCTGCGACGGGCCGATCAGTTCGACGAGGTCGCCCGCCTTCAGCCTGCCGGGCGGCAGGGCCGAAATGTCGAGGACGATCGAATCCATCGACACACGGCCCAGGAACGGCAAGCGCACATTTTCGAACCAGGCGGCCGAGGCCGCACGTCGATGCCAGCCGTCGGCATAGCCAAGCGAGATCGTTGCGGCGATCAGCGAATCGGTGACGTGAAAAATATGGCCATAGCCGACGCCGGCTCCCCTCTCGAGGCTGCGCGTCTGGATGATTTTTGCTTGAAGCCGCACCACTGGCAGCATCGGATTTTCCACCGCTGGCGTCGGATTGATGCCGTAGAGCGCCGCACCGGGCCGGGCGAGGTCGTAGTGAAAGGACTGCCCAAGAAAGATGCCGGAGGAATTGGCGAGCGAGGCCGGCGCCTTTGGCAGCACCTTGCGCAACCGCTCGAATTCCAGCCGCTGCTGCTCGTTGGCCGGATGTTCGGGCTCGTCGGCGCGAGCGAGATGGCTCATTACCAAGGTGACGTCGATACCGTCGAAAGCCTGCGGGTCGGCAGCGACGGCCTCCACCTCGGCTGCCGCCATGCCGAGCCGCGACATGCCGCTGTCGACCTGGATTGCAGCCTTGAGCTTGTGGCCGGCCCGCTGCGCCGCCGCGCGCCAGGCGGCGAGCTGGCCGGCGCTGTTGATGACCACGCCCAGTCCCGCTGCGACGGCTTCGCTTTCGGCGCCCGGCTGAATGCCGTTCAGCACATGGATCGCCGCCCGTGCGCCGAGCGCCTGGCGCAGCAAGGCACCCTCGGCCAGATGCGCGACGAAAAAAACAGCGCAGCCTTCGGCCGCCAGCGCCGCGGCCACCTGCGGCCCGCCGAGCCCGTAGCCGTCGGCCTTGACGACACCGGCGCAGCCGACACCGCCCAACCGCGCCTTGAGCCGCCGGTAATTTTCGCGGATGGCGCTGAGATCGACGGTCAATATGGCGCCGGCCGCCGCTTCGCTGATCGGCGCGGCTTTGACGGCGACCCTTTCAGAAAGAGATTTTTTGGAAATGCCGTTCATGCCAATCCCGTCTGCAGCGGATTGGCCATCAATAAGGCCACCGCGCCGACGCGGCAACCGTGGTCGGCGCGAGCGCGGCTTGCGCCAGGCCTACGCAACCAGATGTCGGAATGCCGCAACCACGTCCTCATAGACCTGACGCTTGAACGGAACGATCAGGTCGGGCAATTCCTCCATTGGCCGCCAGGCCCATCTGTCGAACTCGGCGGTGTGGCCGCCCGGCGGCGGATTGATCTCAATCTCGCTCAAATCGCCGTGAAAGCGGAAGGCGAACCATTTTTGCGTCTGGCCACGATACTTTCCCTTGAAGGCGACGCCGACCAGATGGGCCGGCAGGTCGTAAAATATCCAGTTCGGCGCCTCATCCAGCAACGAGACGCTGCGCATGCCGGTTTCTTCGTAGAGTTCCCGCTGTGCCGCCTGCAGCGGCTCTTCGCCCTTGTCGATGCCGCCCTGCGGCATCTGCCAGAGCTGCGTCGTGCCGGCGAATTCGCTGTCCGGCTCGGCAATGCGATGCCCGACCCAGACCAGCCCGTCTCGGTTGAGGACCATCGCTCCGACGCAGCGACGATAGGGCAGCGTCTCGGGGTCGACCGGTTTTTTCTTCGCCATGCTCAACCTTTTTCCGGATCCACCGCCACTGCCGAAATCGGCACGATCTCGATGCCGCGCTTCTTGGCCTCGATCACCCAGGACGACACGGTGTCGACCGTCAGGTCGAAGGCCGAGCCGATGCCGACAGCAAAGCCTTTCGCCCGCGCGGTTGCTTCCAGTTCGTCCAGCTTCTTCAATATGGCGCCGCGGTCACGCACGGCGTCGATCGACGTGTCGCCGGCGGCGAACGGCACACCGTTCTTCAACGCCAGTTCGGGCGCCAGGCTGCGTGCCGACGAACCGTCGTCGACATAGGCCAGGCCGCGCCTGCCAAGCTCGGCCATCAGTGGCCCCATCGCCGCCGCATCGGCCGAAAAACGCGCGCCCATATAGTTCATGACGCCGGTGTAATTGGTCGTCCGCGACAGCGCCCAGCGCAAATTCTCCAAATTCTCGTCGGGTGTCGCCACGACCGTCAGCGTGTTGCGGCCGGGATTGACATTCGGATAATCGAACGGTTCGAGCGGCACCTGCATGACGATCTCATGGCCGCTCTGCCGCGCCGCCTGCATCCAGCGGCCGATGCTGTTGCCCTGCGGCGCGAAGCCCAGCGTCACTTCGGCCGGCAGCTTGGCGATGGCAGCCTGCGTGCCGGTCTGTGACACGGCAAGCCCGCCGATGACGATCGCCACGCGCGCACCGCGCGCGCCGGACCATGGTCGCGCATAGACATCGAACGGCCGCCTGCCGTCGGCAGCACGAACCGGCAATGGACCGGTTTCGCCAGACTCGACCAGCGCCCTGTCGGGAATATGCGCGATCCTCAGGTTCTGGCCGGTCGTCGAAGGGTCGTGGATGACGATGGCCCCGGGCGGACCGTCGCCCGCTTCGGTCTGCATGTGGATGATCTGCGGCCCGCCCGTCTTCGATCCGCCTGTCTTGGATGTGCTCGCCTTGGACGCTGCTTCGGCCTTCGGCGCCGGCTCAGTGACCGGCGCTGCGGGTTCGACCACGGCTGTCGCCTTCGGCGTCGAAACGGCGACTTCTTCCGGCTTTCGAAACGGCCTTTCACGCAGCGCAATCGCCCCGGAGACGCCGATCACGGCCAGCACCACGACAGTGGCCGCGACCACGCCAGCGCTGATCCTGCGGGCCGCGCGCGGCGGCCGGACGGCCTGCCCGAGTGGGCGTTCGATGTCACTACCGATGTCAGCCAAGCCGCATCCCCAGCCGCGGTTCCCCCGAATCAAACTGCCGAGGCCTTGCGGCCCCGGCAGCATTACATCGCTTCGATCAGGCAGCCAGACCTGTTGTCCGGCTGATCGACTTTTACTGGTTCAGCACGGCCCCTACTGGTTCAGCACAGCCTTGTCCGGATTCGGCGGGAACGCCGGATCGGTCTTCTCGCCGCGCAGCAACTGCTGGGCGAAGATGAGCTGCAGATCGTCCTTCGGCTCCGGCGGCACGTAGGCTGCCGAGCCTGAACCGGCATCGCCCTCCTCGCTGCCCTTGATGTGGCCCTTGAGGTCCGACTCGCCGCGCGTCAGATCCCTGCCTTGCAGGTCCGGCGGCAACGGCTGGTCGACCTTGATGTCGGGCGTGATGCCCTTGCCCTGGATCGACTTGCCGGACGGCGTGTAATAGAGCGCCGTCGTCAGGCGCAGCGCGCCGTTCTCGCCGAGCGGAACGATGGTCTGCACCGAACCCTTGCCGAACGACTGCGTGCCGACGACCGTGGCACGGCGCAAATCCTGCAGCGCGCCGGCGACGATTTCGGACGCACTGGCCGAGCCGCCATTGACGAGCACGACCAGCGGCTTGCCGTCGATATCGTCGCCCGGCCGCGCATCGAAGCGGGTGACGTCCTTCGGATCGCGGCCGCGCGTCGAGACGATCTCGCCACGGTTGAGGAAGGCGTCGGACACGCTCACCGCCTGATCGAGCAGCCCGCCCGGATTGAGGCGCAGATCGAGCACGTAGCCCTTGAGCTTTTCCTTCGGCACCTGCTTCTCGATGGTATCGATGGCGCTCTCGAGATCATCATGGGTCTTTTCGGTGAAGGAGGTGATCTTGATGTAGCCGATGTCGTTCTCGACCCGGAACTTGACCGCCTTGACCTTGATGATATCGCGCACCACCGTCAGTTCGATCGGCTTGTCGGCGCCCTGGCGCAGGATGGTGAGCTTGATCGGCGTGTTGACCAGCCCGCGCATCTTCTCGACCGCATCGTTGAGGCTCAGGCCGCGAACCTCCTCGCCGTCGATCTTGGCAATATAGTCGCCGGCAAGCACGCCCGCCTTGGCAGCCGGCGTATCGTCGATCGGCGTGATCACCTTGACCAGGTCGTTCTCCATGGTGACCTCGATGCCGAGACCGCCGAACTCGCCCTTGGTCTGCACGCGCATGTCCTGCGCCTCTTCGGCGTTCATATAGGAGGAGTGCGGGTCGAGCGAGGTAAGCATGCCGTTGATGGCGTTTTCGACCAGCGACTTGTCGTCGGGCGGCGTCACATATTGCGCCCGCACCCGCTCGAAAATATCACCGAAGATCGCCAGTTGCTTATAGGTCTCGGAGCCCGCAGCGTTCGCCGTCGAGCCGGGCGCGCCATAGACCAGGCTCATCGCTGATGCGCCCATCAGCGCACCGGCAAACAGAAGCGACAGTTTCCGCATCATCTCACGTCCTTCCAGACAAACGGTCCGCCCACCATGGGGTCGGATCGACGGGTTTTCCATCCTTGCGGAACTCAACATAGAGTTCCGGCGTGGCATTTCCATTCTTCGATGCCGAGGTGCTCGCCACCCGGGCCTCTCCCATCGCACCGACCGGCTCTCCTGCGAGCACCGACTGGCCAGACGCGACGCTGATTCTACTCATCCCCGCGAGAACGACATGATAGCCGTCTCCTGCGTTCAGGATCAAGAGTTGACCATAAGAGCGAAAAGGTCCCGCATAAAGCACATTTCCGTCCGCCGGCGCGGTGACGATGGCTCCCGATTGTGTCGCAACCATGTCACCGAGCATCACTGCGCCGTTACCGTCGCTGGCCCCGAACCGCCGTTTGATCTTGCCGGTGACCGGCAACGCGATCTGCCCCTGAAGCGCCGAAAACGGCGCCGCGGCGGTGAGCCGGTTGGCTTCCGGCACAGGCAGGGCCGCCAGTTCCGTCTGTTCCGGGGCCTTCTGTGCCGGAGCCGTCTGCGCCGGTGCCTTGTCGGCGCCCGCTGCCTTCTGCTCCGCGGCTTTCTGTTCGGCGGCCTTCTGCTCGGCTGCCTTCGCCGCGTCCGCAGCCTTGCGGGCCTTGTCGGCCTCGAGCGAGGCGATCAGTTCCTTCAGGCTGCCGGCCTTGGCCGCCAGTGCTGCGGATCGCTGCTTTTCCGCCGCCAGGGCCGTTTGCGTCTCGGCCTCGAGCTTCTGCTTGGCTTCGAGCAGCATGCCGAGCCGCTTCTTTTCCGCCGTCTGCTCGGCGACTGCCGCCGTCAGCCGCGCCCGCTCCGCCTCGATCGAGGCCGTCACCCGTGACTGCTCCTTGAGTTCCGCCAGCAATATCTCGGTCTGCTGGCGCAGTTCCGGCACTACGGCGCCGAGCAGGATGGCGCTGCGCACCGACGACAGCGCGTCCTCCGGCTTGACCAGGATGGCCGGCGGCGGATTGAGCCCCATGCGCTGCAGCGCGGCCAGCACCTCGGCCAGAACGTCGCGTCTGGCAGCCAGTGAGGCACGGATTTTCTGCTCGTCGCCCTTCAGCCCTTCCAGCTTGGCACCGATGTCCTCGATGTCCTGGCCGAGCTTCTGCTCGGTCATCGCCGACTGGATCAGCGCCGCGGTGATCGAGGCATGGTCCTTCTTGACCGTCGCCATGTCGGCGGCGAGCTTGGCCAGCCGCTCCGACGACAGTGTGATCTCCTGCGATATCCGTTCGTATTCGGCGCGGCTCTGGTCCGGGTCGGGCGCCATGTCGAGCCTGCTCTGCGCCCGCGCGGCACCGAGCGACAGCATAAGCACCGCCGCTGCCAAGCCGCAGCCTGCGCGCCAAAAGCCCGTTCGCGATTTCCAACCTTCAGCCATTGAAGCCCGACTCTATGCGTGGCTTCGTTAACGAACAATCAACCATGTTCGAGAGCCCGCCGACCGAAAACAGCCTCGTGACGCATTGAGGCGAAAATCCGGGCGGCTCACGCCAATCCACCGGTTTCGGTTGAACCTGCAACGGCTCACGAGCGATGATAGGGATGGCCGGACAGGATTGTGGCCGCCCGGTAAAGCTGCTCGCCCAACATGACACGGACCAGTTGGTGCGGCCATGTCGGCGCGCCGAACGACACCATCAGGTCGGCCTGATCGCGCAGCGACTGGTCGTGACCGTCGGCGCCGCCGATGGCGATGACCAGCGCCTTGCGGCCGCTATCACGCAGCAGCCCGATGCGCCCGGCGAAATCCTCGGAGGAAAAACTCTTGCCGCGCTCGTCGAGCAGCATCAGCGCGGTGCCAGGCTGCAACTGCGCCTGCAGTTTCTGGCCCTCTTCGCGGCGACGCTCGTTGGCGGTCTGGGCGCGGCCCTCCGGGATCTCGACGACCCCTGAGAATTCGAGCCCCACGGTCGGTCCGCTCTTGGCGAAGCGCTCGAAATACCGGTCGGCGAGCAGCTTCTCGGGGCCGGCTTTCATCCGGCCCACGGCATGAACGGTAATTTTCATCCCTGCCTCGAAGAGCCGCTAATGCATGTCACCAAAAGTGGTCACCGGTTTTGGGACACGACATGCGTCAATCAAATGCGGCTCAGTGGAGGGTCTCTTCCTCGAGGTCCGGCGCCTGCCACATCTTTTCAAGATTGTAGAAGTCGCGGACTTCGGGGCGGAAGACATGGACGATGATGTCGCCCGAATCGATCAGGACCCAGTCGGCGCCGGCCAGTCCCTCGACGCGCGCCGTGCCGAGCCCGGCATCCTTGAGCGCCTTGAGGAGATGATCGGCGACAGCCGAGACATGACGGTGCGATCGGCCGGACGCGATGACCATATAGTCACCGAGGCTCGATTTTCCCTGAATGTCGATTGAGACGATGTTTTCGGCCTTGGAGTCTTCCAGACTGGCAAGGACTGTCTTGATGGCGCGGGACACGGCGTCGTTTACGCTGATCCCGGCCGGCGAAGGCACGATGTCGGCCTTCTTCCAAAGTGCTGTTCTCAGTGTATTTCCTTTCGCAGCAAGAACAACCAAATCACCCTTCAAAGCAGGTGACACCCTTAGATAGGCAGAGTTGCGTTGCAGTTTCAAGACGGCAACCCTACCGTAGCCAACGAAGAACCGTTCTTCCGGTTCCGCAGTTGAAGAAAAATCGGAACTCTTGCCGCCTGGCGAGGGTTATCGGCGCATTGACCAATCGGATCCCCCTCATGCCTGTCGACCCTCAGAACGCTCTCCTCACCGTGCAGTCCGGCCTTGCGCAGCTCAGCGCTCTGATCGTCTCGTACTCGTTCTCGGCCATCGGCGCCGTCATCCTGCTGGTCCTCGGCTATATCGTCGCCGGCCTTGCCCAGCGCTCGATCTACGCCGGCCTCGGCCATATCCATGGCTTCGACACGACGCTGCGCCACTTCTTCTCGCGGATCGTCCGCTACGCCATACTGATCCTCGTCGTCGTCATGGTGCTCGGCCAGTTCGGCGTCCAGACGACCTCGATCATTGCCGCCATTGGCGCCATCGGCCTGGCCATCGGCCTGGCGCTGCAGGGCACGCTGCAGAACATTGCCGCCGGCATCATGCTGCTGGCGCTGCGGCCATTCCGCATCGGCGAATATGTCGAGGTCGGGGTCATTTCCGGGACCATCGAGGAAATCGGGCTGTTCGCCACCACGCTGAGAACGGTCGAAGGCGTTTACGTGCTCGCTCCCAATTCGACGCTGTGGAACCAGCCCGTCCGCAATTTTACACGCAACGGCGTCCGCCGCGCCGATATCACCCTGACCATCGGCTCGTGGAACGATATCGATCTCGCTCAAAAGACCATGCTGGGCGTCGCCGCCACCGAGCGACGCGTCAGGCGGGAGCCGGCGCCGATTGCCTTTGTGGCGACTGTCGGCGACAGCAACATCGCCATAACCTTGCGCTACTGGACCTCGGCTGCCGATTTCTTCGCGACCCAGATCGATCTCACCAAACGCGCCAAGCAGGCCTTCGACAGCGAAGGCATTTCTATACCCGCGCCACCACCGGAAGCACCGCGGCAGGAAGCCGTCACCAGACAGTGAGACGATCGATTCCCGGCATAGTAGCTATTTATCCGCGCGGCGCTGCTCTTCGGACGGAAAGGCAAGATCGACGGGCAGCGGTGCCTGCGCGCTCATCGGCGCGAAATTGCCGGTCTCGGTGGCGGGAACAGGCGACATCGCCACCACGCGCCACAGCACGAACAGGCAAAAAACGGTGGCAATGACGACGGCCACATGGATGAAGGCCTGGGTTCCGTAGACGGCGGAAAGCCCGGTCACGATGCCGGGCACGATGAAGCCGGACAGCGACCACGCGAACAGCAGTGAACTGGACAGCGCCACCATGTCGTCCTTGCCGGCGCGGTCGGCGGCATGTGCGCTGGCCAGCGAATAGATCGATTCCGACGCGCCGGCCCAGACCACATAGATGACGACCAGCGCCGCCAGCGCACCACCATCGAAGCCCAGCGCGAACAGGCCCGCCACCATGGCAAGCGCCGAAGCAGCGACCAGCACAAAGCGGCGGTCGGTGCGGTCGGAAATCCAGCCGAGCGGGATCTGCAGGATCAATGTGCCGATCGGCATCGCCGACAGCAGCAGTGCCACATCGGCCTGGCTGTAGCCCTTGGCCGTGGCATGGATCGGCGCAAAGCCTGAAATCGTCATCGACAGGCCGCCGACGGCAAGCATGCCGGCGACGCCGACCGGCGAAATCCTCCAGGCCCGGCCAAGCGCCACCGACGCCGCCTGCGGCGGCGGCGGCTGTGCGAGCCGCGTCAACCCGACGGGGAGGATCGACAGCGCGGTGAAGGCGATGCCGACCAGCGGCGCGTCCGCTGCCCTTATGTCGATCAGCGCCAGTGTGGAGTAGCCGACACCGAGCCCGGCGACATAGGCGACGTAGAAGAAGGCCATGACCCTGCCGCGTATGGCGTTGGCGATGACGTCGTTCAGCCAGCTTTGCGCAACGATGAACAGGCCGCATATGGCAAAGCCGTAGAGCGCGCGTGCCGCGATCCACGACAGCGGGTGCGGTCCGGCCCCGACGGCGGCGTTCGACAGCACGATCAACGCCGACAGCACCATGAATGCGCGCGCATGGCCGACGCGTCGTACCAGCGGACCGGTCAGGATGCAGCCTGCCAGGCCGCCGGCCGAGAGGCCGGTGACGATCAGCCCGGCCCAGGTCGGATCGAAGCCCTCGGCGCCGAGCCGGACCGGGATATAGGCGAACATCAGTCCGTTGCCGACCGCTACCAGCGCCATAGACAGGACGACGCTGGCGATGGCGATCGCCGGGGCCGGCGGGCTGCCCTGTGCCGGGTCGCGTCTGGTCTGGTTTCGCTCGAGAATCGCCATGCCCGCGCAGGATCGCTCACGGACCGAGGAAAGGCAGCCGCAAATGCGACATCAGCGGTCTTGTGGGAGGGGAGTAGGGGAGTAGGGCAGTATGGGAGTAGGGAAAAGAAAAAATTGGCTGGGTCGGCGAGCAGCGTAACATACTCCCCTACTCCCCTACTCCCCTACTGCCCTACTCCCTTCCCACAGGCCCCACAGGGGGAGAAGGGAAGACCAGCGCTCATCCTATCCCTGCGCCATCTTGCGGATCGCGGTCGACGACAGCGACGAGCGCGGGCCGTGAATGAAGGTCCAGGCCGGCGCCTTCATGCGGGCGAGCCGCGGCGCGTCGCCCTCGTCGACACGCGCGTAGTCGAAGGTCTTGGCGACAACCGACGACAGGAACGACAACGTCGCGCCAGGGCGATCGATCACCGCGATCGGAAACGTCATCACGATCTGGCGCCAGCGCTGCCAGCGATGAAAATCGCGCAGCGAATCGGCGCCCATGATCCAGACGAAGTCGACGCCCGGGTTGCGCGCCTTGACCAGGGCCAGCGTGTCGGCGGTGAAGCGGACATAATGGCTCGCCTCGAAGGCGGTGACCTTGACCTTCGGGTTCCGGGCAATCTGCTCGGACAGGCGTAGCCGCTCGGCCAGCGGCGCCAGTTCCCGCGCGCTCTTGAGCGGATTGCCCGGCGTCACCATCCACCACAACTGATCGAGCGCCAGGCGCCTGAGCGCGATCTCGGCGACCAGCGCATGGCCGGCATGGGCAGGGTTGAACGAGCCGCCGAACAGCCCGACGGCCAGGCCCTTCTCGGCATGCGGCATATGAAGATAGCGAGAGGGGACGGGTTGTTCGGACGGGGATAGCATGTGTCAGGCACCGGGCAGGACAGAGGGGGTGGCTGGGCGCACGCCTGTCAGGCTCTAACCGCGAAAAAGCTCAAGGCCTCACCTGTCCCGTCCCGCGCACGCGGTACTTGAACGAGGTCAGTTGCTCGACGCCGACCGGGCCGCGCGCATGCATCTTGCCGGTGGCGATGCCGATCTCGGCGCCCATGCCGAATTCGCCGCCATCGGCAAATTGCGTCGAGGCATTGTGCAGAAGGATCGCCGAATCGATCTCGTTGAAGAACCGTTCGACGGCGTCCGCATCCTCGGCGACGATCGCCTCGGTGTGGTGCGAGGAGAAAGTCTCGATGTGCTCGATGGCACCGGCAACGCCATCGACCAGTTTTACTGCGATGATGGCATCGAGGTATTCGCTCACCCAGTCGGCGTCGGTTGCAGGCTGGGCGTCGGCAAACACTTTCAGCACCTCGGCGTCGGCGTGGATTTCGCACCCTGCCGCGCGCAACGCCCCGAGGATCGGCACCAGATGAGTGGCGGCAACAGCGCGGTCGACCAGCAGCGTCTCGGCCGCGCCGCAGACGCCGGTTCGCCGCATCTTGGCGTTGACCGCGATCCTGGCCGCCATGTCGAGATCGGCCGAGCGGTCGATGTAGAGATGGCAGATGCCCTCGAGATGAGCGAAGACCGGCACCCGCGCCTCGTTCTGGACGCGTTCGACCAGGTTCTTGCCGCCGCGCGGAATGATGACGTCGATATTGCCGGAAAGTCCTTTCAGCATCTCGCCGACGGCGGCGCGGTCGGCGGTCGGCACCAGCTGGATGGCATCCTGCGGCAGCTTGGCCGCTTTCAGCCCTTCGACCAGGCAGGCATGGATCGCCGCCGAGGAGGTGAGCGAATCCGAGCCGCCGCGCAGGATCACCGGATTGCCGGCCTTGAGGCACAGCGCGCCGGCATCGGCGGTCACGTTCGGCCGGCTTTCGTAGATGACGCCGACAACGCCGAGCGGCGTGCGCACGCGCTCGATATGCAGGCCGTTCGGCCGGTCCCATGCGGCAATGACATCGCCGACCGGATCGCGCAGCCCGGCGATTTCGCTGATGCCGTCGGCCATGGCACGGATGCGGCCGGGATCAAGCTTCAGCCGGTCCATGAAAGAAGGCGAAAGCCGCGATTGCTCGCCATTTTTGATGTCGATGGCGTTGGCGTCGAGAATATCCTGCTCGTGGCGAAGGATCGCCTGCGCCATACCGATCAACGCGGTGTGCTTGCGCTCGGCTGTGGCGACGGCCAGCGGTCGGGCGGCAGCGCGGGCGCGGCGGCCGATATCGGCCATCAGCGCCACCGTATCGTCCCGGGATTTTTCATGCAGCTTCAGCATGGCTCATCCTCCGCTATTCACCTCGTCACCGACCGCTTGGTCAGCGGCCTGTACTTGGTCGCCGGCCTGTACTTGGTCACTAGAATGGCTCACCACAAGGTCGTCGCGGTGGATCATCGCCGATCGCGCTTCATAGCCGAGCACCGTTTCAATCTCGGCTGTTTTCAAGCCAGCGATCCTTACGGCATCGGCGGCATCGTAGGCAACCAGTCCGCGCGCGATCTCGCGGCCTTCGGGCGACAGGATCGCCACCGTGTCGCCGCGCGAGAAATTGCCGCTGACCAGCTTGACGCCGGCCGGCAGCAGCGACTTGCCCGACAGCAGCGCGCCGATGGCGCCGGCATCGACTGTCAGCCGGCCTGCCGGTTCGAGCTGCCCGGCGATCCATGTCTTGTAGCCCTTGACCGGATTGGCGCTCGGCCGGAAGAACGTCGCCCGCTCGCCACGCTCGATCGCCAGCAGCGGCGACAGCCGCGTGCCTGATGTGATGATCATGGCAGTGCCGGCGGCGGTGGCGATCTTGCCGGCGTCGAGCTTAGTGCGCATGCCGCCGCGTGAAAACTCCGAAGCGGCCGCACCCGCCATCGCCTCGATGTCAGGCGTGATGCGGTCGACGACAGCGACGAACCTGGCATGCTGGTCGCGCGCCGGCGGCGCCGTGTAGAGCCCGTCAATGTCGGAGAGCAGCACCAAAAGGTCCGCGCCCATCATCGTCGCCACCCGCGCCGCCAGCCGGTCATTGTCGCCATAGCGGATTTCGGAGGTCGCCACCGTATCGTTCTCGTTGATGACCGGCACCGCCTTCATCTTGAGCAGCGTCGAGATCGTCGCGCGCGCATTGAGATAACGGCGGCGCTCTTCGGTGTCGCCGAGCGTCAGCAGGATCTGGCCCGATTTCAGGCCGCCCTTGCCGAGCGCATCCGACCAGGCGCCGGCCAGCGCAATCTGCCCGACGGCCGCCGCCGCCTGGCTTTCCTCGAGCTTCAGCGCCCGCTTGCCGAGGCCTAAAATGGTGCGGCCAAGCGCGATGGCGCCGGACGACACGACGAGGATCTCGGCGCCATTCTCGGCCAGCACTGAAATGTCGTCGGCAAGCGAGGCCAGCCAGTCGCGCTTCAGCCCCGCCGTGCGGTCGACAAGCAGCGCCGAGCCGATCTTGACGGTGATGCGCCGGTATTTTTTCAGCGACTGCGCGGCCATCGCTATCTCCAGCGCGTCTCGACCGGAGCGGCGACAGCTTCGCGCGCCTCGGCGACGACCGTCATCAGTGCGCGCAGAACGGCTTCGACGCCTTCGCCGGTGACCGCGGACAAAAGCATCGGCGCGCGGCCGGCGGCGCGTTTCAGCGAAGCGACCTTCTTCTTGCGCGCGTCGGCATCGAGCGTGTCGACCTGGGAAAGTGCGACGATCTCGACCTTCTCGACCAGCCCATGGCCATAGGCGTCGAGTTCGGCGCGCACGGTCTTGTAGGCCTTCCCCGGATTTTCTTCCTGCGCCGAGACGAGGTGCAGGAGGACCCGCGTGCGTTCGACATGTCCGAGGAAACGGTCGCCGATGCCGACGCCTTCATGCGCGCCTTCGATCAGGCCGGGAACATCGGCGATGACGAACTCGCGCCCGTCGATGCGGGCCACACCGAGGCCCGGATGCAGCGTGGTGAAGGGATAGTCGGCGATCTTCGGCTTGGCAGCGGTGACAGCGGCGAGGAAAGTCGACTTGCCGGCATTGGGCAGGCCGACCAGGCCGGCATCGGCGATCAGCTTGAGCCGGAGCCAGATGTTGAGCTCTTCGCCTGGCTGACCCGGATTGGCGCGGCGCGGCGCCTGGTTGGTCGAGGTCTTGAAATGCTGGTTGCCGAAGCCGCCATTGCCGCCCTTGGCCAGCAGGAAACGCTGGCCGACGACGGTCAGGTCGCAGATCAGCGTGTCGTTGTCCTCGGCAAAGACCTGCGTTCCCGCCGGCACTTTCAGCGTCACGTCGGCGCCCTTGGCGCCGGTCATGTTGCGGCCCATGCCGTGCGTGCCGGTCTTGGCCTTGAAATGCTGCTGGTAGCGATAATCGATCAGCGTGTTCAGCCCATCGACCGCCTCCACCCAGACGTCGCCGCCGCGGCCGCCGTCGCCGCCGTCGGGACCGCCGAATTCGATGAACTTTTCGCGCCGGAACGACACCGATCCGGCGCCACCATCGCCGGAGCGGACATAGACCTTGGCTTGATCGAGAAATTTCATTGTATTGCTGAGTTTCTGCTATCGGCCTTGCGGCATTGCTCTAACGTTTGGCACTGCTCTAAACCAAGGCGGGGCGAAGGGCGAGGCTGTTTATCAACATGGCCCCAGTCTGAACATGGTCCCAGTCTGAACATGGTCCGAGTCTGAACATCGCCGAGTCTGAACATCGCCGGAGTCGCAATGCAGCTTGTAACCTACAACATCCACTACGGCGTCGGTCTTGACGGACGCTACGATGTCGGCCGCATCGCCGATACCGTGCGCGGCGCCGACGTGATCGCGCTGCAGGAGGTCTCGCGCAACAACCCCAACAATGGTGGCCGCGACATGGTGGCCGAGCTTGGCGAGGCGCTGCCCGAATATTTCGCCGTCTACGGCAGCAATTTCGAGGCCAATGTGGGCTCGCGTCTGGAAAACGGCCGCGCCATCACCACCACCTTCCAACTCGGCAACATGGTGCTGTCGAAAACCCCCGTTCATCTGTCGCGCAATCTCCTCTTGCCGCGCAGCCGCAGTTTCGAAGTGATGAATTTCCAGCGCGGCGCGCTGGAGGCGCTAATCGAGACGCCGCTTGGTTTTATCCGCTTCTATTCCACCCATCTCGACCATCGCAGCCCGGTCGAACGCGCCAGCCAGATCCGGTTTCTGCGCCGGCGCCTGTTGAACTATGCGATCGAGGGCGGCGCGCTGTCGGGTGTCGCCGAGGTCGGCCTGCCCGACCTGCCCTGTCCCGAAGGCTTCGTCGTCATGGGCGACTTCAACATGCTGGCCGGATCGCCGGAACATGTCGAATTCGTCGGCCACCTGGATCACGAATTCGGCATGCCGGTAACCGCGGATCTTGCCGTCGATGCCGCCCTGCGCCTTGCCGCCGCAGGCGCCGATCTCGTCACCTGGGTCGACCCCAAGCGGCCTGGCGACGCCAGCCGCCACAAGCGCATCGACTATGTCTTCACCAGCGCCTCGCTGGCCAAATCGCTGAAGCGCCTGTGGGTCGACCAGCAGGCAGTCGGTTCGGACCACTTGCCTGTCTGGGTCGAGATGGTTTGAACCCAAATTCGGTCCGCAACCTTCGCGCCTAGGCGTGTTGAGATTCAGGTCAGGCCGCGCCGAGAATGATGGCTTCCGAGAACCGGAGCGGAGCGTACTTTTGGTACGTGAGCACCGGAAGCGCAGGAAGCCGCCATTCGCAGGCCGGCCTCACCTGAAGATCGACATGCCTAGAAATGGACCCAGTTCCGCAGGCTGGTCCAGGTCTTGCGATCGAGACGGTAGCGCTCGACCGGCACCTGGCCGGCGACGATCGAGTTCAGCATGCCCTGGCCGGCATATTGGAAGCCGCATTTGTGGATGACCCGGCGCGAGGCCGGATTGATCACCCGCGTCGAGGCATGCAGCACCTGGATCGACGTCCTCTGGAAGGCGAGGTCGACCAGCGCATGCGCGGCCTCCGTCGCATAGCCGCGCTTCCAGTATGGCTCGCCGATCCAATAGCCGAGCTCCAGCCCGCGATCGGTGGTGTTGAGGCCGGCGCATCCGACGAAGGTTTCGGTGCCGGCCAGGGTCAAGGCATAGGCAATGCCGGCCCGGCGCGATGCCGTCATCGCGAGGAAGGCGCGTGCCTCGGCCTCGCCATAGGGGTGCGGCATGCGGGCCAGCATTTCGGCGACATGGCGATTGTCGGCGAGCGCCACCAGTTGCTCGATGTCGCTTTCGCGCGGTGCCCGCAGGACCAGCCGCTCGGTCACCAGGACCGGACAATCTATCGCGTAACTTTCACCGTCTGTGTCATCCGCTTCGGCAACCATGTCAGTCCTCCAGGCAAGAAAAAGGGGAGATGGAAACCCATCTCCCCTGATCCATTTCCTGGCTTGGCCAGACACCGGTTCCCGAGATGGGTGCCGGTGTTCTCGTGCGGAACCGGCTACTCCGCGGCTTTGGTCATCGGGTTCACCGATACGTAGGTTCGGCCATTGGCTTTTTTGTTGAAGGTGACTGCGCCGGCTTCGAGCGCAAACAGCGTGTGATCCGTGCCAATGCCGACATTGGTGCCGGGATGCCACGTCGTGCCACGCTGACGAATAATGATGTTGCCCGGAATCACGGCTTCGCCGCCGAATTTTTTCACGCCGAGCCGCTTGGAATGGGAGTCGCGACCATTGCGCGACGAACCGCCAGCTTTCTTGTGTGCCATCTAACTAACTCCGATGCGCCGCTAGGCGCTTAAAGGGTCTTATGAACGCGTTCGCGTTCCGTTTCAAGTCCGAACCGGCGACGATCGCGCCGGCCCGCTTTACTTCTTCGCCAAATCTTTGGCCTGCTCGCGCCAGTCCGTGATCTGGTCGGCGCTGAACGGCATATGCTCGTCGATCTTGGCGATATCCTTGTCCGACAGCTTGGCGATCTGGGCGAAGGTCGTGATGCCCTGCTCGTTCAACTGGCCGGCCGCAACCGGGCCGATGCCCTTGATCACGGTCAGATCGTCCGGCTCGCCCTTCGGCGCTTTGAACAACGGCGCGGCGGCGGTTTCAGTTGCCTTGGCTTCCTTCTTCGGCGCAGCCTCTGGCTTCGCTTCGGTCTTCGGCGCAGCTTCAGCCTTCGCCTCGGCCTTGGCCGCGGCCTTCTTCGTCGGCTTGGCGCCGCCCAGCAGGATCTCGGCGATCCGCACGGTGGTCAACAACTGGCGATGGCCGATCTTGCGGCGCGAATTCTGCCGGCGGCGCTTCTTGAAAGCGATGACGGTGCGGTTCTTGCCCTGCTCGACGACTTCGGCGGTGACCAAGGCGCCGTCGACGAACGGCGCGCCGAACGTGACATTCTCGCCCTCGCCATGCGCGAGCACGTGGCCGATCTCGACGATGTCGCCGACCTGGCCTTCGACTTTTTCGATCTTCAGGAGATCGTTGGCGGCGACGCGATACTGCTTGCCGCCCGTTTTGATGACTGCGAACATTTTTTGCCTTTCGCTGTTCGGTCGGCCTTGACGAACCGCTTCAGCGGTTCGGCCGTCTTTTTGTCAGTCTGCGGGTTCAAAAAGCAAGCGGCGCGGAAGAGCCCTCCACGCCGATTGCGCGCTGTCCCTAGCCGAAGGTTCTCCGCGAGTCAAGGCAAACGGCCGAAGCAAGACGGTGCCGTTGGCAAAGGCGGCGGAGGTATCGAAGAACGAGCCGTACGGCCCTCAGAGAAGCCTGATATCAGGCAGATTGGCCCTTGTAACCTGTCCGTCCAGCCGTTATCTAGTGCGCCGCGCCGGCAACGGCGGACCATGACCGCGGAGAGGTGGCAGAGTGGTCGAATGCACCGCACTCGAAATGCGGCATGGGTGCAAGCCCATCGGGGGTTCGAATCCCTCCCTCTCCGCCATACGACATTGTTTACATTGATAAAAATCAAAGAATAGGTTGCGCGCCCGCCATAAAGCCCGCCTACCGAAAACGCCGTATTCGCGGCACGTCAGCTTACGACACAAATATGCGGGGTTCATGCTTCGAACTGGTAGATGGCACAGATCAACTTCGGCCTCGCTAAGCGAAGTCGTGGGGTAGCGACAGCGGAATCAGGATACGCGACTAGCACCCCGTGCCGGGTCAACCTCGCCGTCGGGAAGTACCGATCGGTGCGGACCCAAGCGGATTCACGCTTGTCGGCGGCGGACGCCGGCGGTGGCGGTCAGCACCCGAGCAGGGTTCCCATTGTTGACGTCCGCTGCGCATCTGCGGCGACCGTCGCCAGGTTCTCTGCTCCCGGGTTGACGGTGGTGTAGACGAGGAGCACTCTCGAGTGTCAGCAGATGTGGTCAGGTTGAGTGTCGGCGAGTAGCAGAGGTCCAGCAACCATGACTTTGAGGCGAACCAGAGCTTACGCCGCATCCGGCTTGGTTCTGGCGATTTGCACTGTGTTTGCTTGGCAGAACGCCACTGCTGCTCACAATTGCCACGCAGCCGCGACGCCTGGCGTCAATTGGCACGAGTGTGACAAGAAGCTTCTCATCCTGGAAGGACAGGACCTGAGCGGGGCGAACCTGTTCGGTGTTGATTTCACTTCGACCGACCTCAGGAACAGCAATCTCCTTGCGGCAAATCTTGAGAAGGCAACGCTTGTGCGTGCTTCCCTGGCCGACTCGACCGCCAAAGGCGCCCGGTTCGACAGAATCGAGGCCTACAGGACCGACTTCAGCCGTATGGACGCGCAGGGCGCTGTGTTTGCGAGCGCGGAAATGCAGCGCTCGAATTTCCAGGACGCCAATCTGACCAACGTTGATTTCACAAAGGCAGAATTGGGGCGTGCGCAGTTCCATGGCGCCGATCTCAGCGGCAGCCGCTTCTCGTTTGCCAATCTCGCACGCGCGGACTTCCGAGGAGCGACGTTCACCGCGTCGATAGACTTTGACCACGCCTTTTTCTTTCTGACCCATATCGAGGGCGTCGACCTTTCCAATTCGGCGGGTCTGTCCCAGTGGCAGCTCAACATGGCTTGCGGAGACGCCCGGACCGAGTTGCCTTCTGGCTTGACGAGGCCTGAAGATTGGCCCTGTCAATTCGAGCAGGAATAGTTGTCGGCAAGCGAACTGCGGCAATGCTGCACCCGACAGGATTCGAACCTTTCGGCAAGCCGCCTAACCCGAATGCCCCGCCGTTCCCGAGCGGTTGGTTTTGCGTCTCGACATGCATGAACTCGTGCTTTCCGCACCGTTCGCAGAGGTGGCTAGTCCACCTCCTGCTCAGAAGGAAGGATCATAGCATGAGTGACGAACTGATCCGACTTCCGGATGCAATGGAGCCCGTCACGCCCCGGCATTATACACCATAGGTGCGAGCATCCCGGCTGCGCCAAGAATGCGGGATGGGGCTTTGCCAATGTCCTCTGTCCCAGGTCGAAGTATCCAAGATCATAGGGCATGAGGCTCAAGGGCCAAATGCCATCGTCGAACCCGTTGACGCCGAACCTTTGATCGGCGGGCACGGTGACGATCTTCTTCCTGTGCATGCAGATGCGGCCGGAGGCGGACGAATCTGTTCACCTTCGGGACGAGCCTGCGCTATTCGATTGATGAATCATCCTCATAACGACATGCGGATTTTGCCGTCTAATCGATCGCCGGCGTCGTCGCTATTCTATTTCACACATTCGCAACACTGTCGCGCATGCCGAGGAAATGAGCATGGCCCGGCAGGCCTGCGACAGTTCAGGACGATCAAAGGAGACAGGCATGAACAAGCAGATCGGAATCGAGAGCACGGCGCAGTCCAGTGTCGACTTTGGCCGGCGTGATCTCCTGAAGCTGACCGGCGCCGGCGTTGCCGCGCTCGGTGCGGCGTCGCTGTTCAAAATCCCCTTCGCAAAGGCTCAAGACATGTCAAACGGCGCCAACAACTTCTACACCAGTGATCGGGTGACGCTGGAAAAGATCGCCTTCAAGAGCCAATACGAGATGAACGTTGCGGGCAATCTGTTCATTCCCAACAAGCTCGACCGCAATGCGCGCCATCCGGCGCTCGTCGTCGGGCATCCGATGGGTGCGGTGAAGGAGCAGAGCGCGAATCTTTATGCCACCAAGATGGCCGAACAGGGCTTCGTCGCCATGTCCATAGACCTGCCGTTCTGGGGCGAAAGCGAGGGCGAGGCCCGCCAGATCGTTTCGCCGGATGTCTACGCCGAAGCGTTTAGCGCCGCGGTCGATTTCCTGGGCACACGGCCATTCGTCGACAGAAACCGCATCGGTGCGATCGGCGTCTGCGGCAGCGGCAGCTTCGTCATCAGCGCCGCCAAGATCGACCCGCGGATGCGCGCCGTCGCAACCGTCAGCATGTACGATATGGGGGCCGCCAACCGCAACGCGCTTAACCATTCACTGAGCGTCGAGCAGCGCAAGCAGGCCATTGCTGCAGCTGCCGAGCGGCGCTGGGCAGAGTTTGAAGGCGGCGAGGTCGAATATACCAGCGGCACGGTGCATGAGCTGACCGCCGACACCCATCCGATCCAGCGGGAGTTCTATGACTTCTACCGCACGCCGCGGGGTGAATTCACGCCCGCAAGCGCAAACCCGCAGATCACCACGCATCCGACGCTGACCAGCAATGTCAAGTTCATGAATTTCTACCCGTTCAACGACATCGAGACGATCTCGCCGCGCCCGATGCTGTTCATCGCCGGCGATCAGGCTCACTCGCGCGAGTTCAGCGAGGATGCCTACAAGCGAGCGGCCGAGCCGAAGGAGCTTGTGTGGGTTGCCGGCGCCGGGCACGTCGATCTCTACGATCGCGTCGACCTGATCCCGTTCGACAAGCTGACCAGCTTCTTCAATCAGCATCTCTCTGCGTGAACGGCGCGATGGAGCCTGTACCAGACGGTACAGGCTCCATCAGCATAGATCGGGAGACACGGCATGCTGAAACTATTGCTGAACGCCGCTGTTATCGCACTCGGAACGGCTGGATCTGCCATGGCTCAAGAACGCATTCGCATTTCTTCGGATTGGGGCGAGGTCACAGCCGATCTCGCCGATAACGAGGCCGCAAGATCTCTGGCGCAGATGCTGCCGCTCACGATCGAGATGTCCGATCATCTGCGCCAGGAAAAGACCGGCAATCTGCCTTCCGCCTTGCCCGAGCTGGCGCGGCAGCGCGAGTTCTCTGTCGGCACGCTTGGGTTGTGGAGTTCCGATCATTTCGTGATCTACTATCGGAGCGGTCGCCTCCCGGCGCCTGGCATCATCAGGCTCGGGCAGGTCACTGGCGATGTCTCGATCTTTGACCGTCCCGGTCCGGTCACCATCCGCGTTGAACGCGCCGACTGAAACCTGCGCAATCCGCTCGTAGTTCGTCGCCGGGGGCGAGCGGCGGATTGAATAGCTGCCGCTCATGAAGTCTCTGTGTTCGCCTTCGATTTATCCGGTATAATCGAGTTCTGGCTATTACAACGATTCATGAGTGTCGCGGCAGAATGTCAATGATCTGCTCGCGTTCCTGGCTGTTGCTCGGGAGCGTAGTTTTACGCGCGCCGCAGCCCGGTTCGGCATATCGCAATCGGCGCTAAGCCACACCATCCGCCAGCTCGAAGCGCGCCTTGGCGTTCGCCTGCTCACCCGCACGACGCGCGCGGTGGCTCCCACGGAGGCGGGTGAGAGGCTTTTGCAGCGGATTGGGCCGCACTTTGACCAGATCGAAATCGAGGTCGATGCCCTGAACGAACTGAGAGAAAAGCCCGCCGGAACCATCCGGCTGTCAGCGCCCGACTATGCAATCAGCAGCATCCTTTGGCCCAAGCTGAAACGCTTTCTGCCGAAATATCCCGACATCAAGGTCGAACTCCTGCTCGACAACGGCCTCACCGACATCGTGACGGAGCGCTTCGACGCCGGGATCCGCATGGGCGAACAGCTTGCGAAAGACATGATCTCGGCTCGCATCGGACCGGATTTCCGCTTCGCGGTCGTCGGCGAAGAATCCTACTTTGCCGAGCATCCCGCGCCGGAGAAGCCGCAGGACCTCGTGCAGCACAATTGCATCAACTACCGTTTTCCAACGTCCGGGGCTCTTTATGTGTGGGAGTTCGAGGAGAACGGCCGCGAGATCAAAATTCGCGTCGATGGGCAGCTCGTCTTCAACAACATCTTTCATGTCCTGGACGCCGCGCTGGCCGGCCGCGGCCTCGGCTATGTTCCGGAAGAAATGGCCCTTCCCCACATCGCCAAAGGTCGGCTGGCGCGGGTCCTGGAAGGATGGTCGCCCTATTGGGATGGCTACCATCTCTATTATCCGAGCCGCCGGCAATCCTCGCCTGCTTTCGTTGCCCTGGTCGATGCGCTGCGCCATCGCGAGTGACTATCGATGCCGCGGGCTTCGACGTTCCTGCCACTGAAGCCATCGCCAGAGGACGTGAACCGCCGAGGCTGCAGCGTATCGGTCAGGGCTGCTGTATTGCCGCCAGCTTCCAGTCGCCGCCGTTCTGGCGCGTGAAGGTCCACAGTTCGGTTGTTTCCGTCGGCCGATCGGCTTCGCCGGCGACGATCTTGCCGGTGGCGCGATCACGCATCACGTCAAGAGACTCGTAGCGCAGGGCAGCCGTCGCGTAGTCACGATCATCTTCCCGCCAGCTCTCCGCAATATCGGCCTCCAGCAGGCTGACGTTCGACACCTCGTTCCTGATGCCGTTTTTGGCATTGTCGGCAAGTTCTTCGGACAGGTACGACACCATCTCGGGGGTCGCCAGCCGGCGCAAGCCAGCATGGTCTTCACGCCCGAACGCTTCCTGAACTTCGGTCAACCGCTGCTGGAATGTATCGAGATCGGCCGGCGTCATCGTAATTTGATCGTTGGCTGGAGCCGTCCGGCCAAAGCCAGGCCCGATGCCTGGAATGGGGAAAGATGTGACGTTGTCCGCCTCGCGCTGGGCTGCCGCGTTTCGCCCAAAATTGCCCATGCCCTGGGGAACGCCGGCCATGGCAGGCGCCTGGTTGCGTGCCGATTGCGACCGGAAAAAGCGGATGATCAGCATGATCGCGCCGCCGATCAGCAGTCCTTGCAGCAGCAGGCCCAACATGCCAGCCAAGCCGCCGAACCCCTGGCCCAAAAGAAGTCCGATCAGACCGCCGAGCAGCAGGCCGCGCATCATCGAACCGCCGAGGCCGCTGAAGATCCCTGGTCGTTGGGCTGCCGGTGTCTGGCGCGCCGCATTGTTCGTTGCGGTGTTGGGCGTCATCGAGCGCTCGACCGGCGCGGCCGGCTGTGGCGCTGTCCTGGTCGGCGGAACCGACTGGAACGTGCGCGTGCCGCGGCTGCCGAAGCTGCCGCCACGCCGCGCCTCGGCGTAATCGGCCGTGACCATGGAAAAAGCCAGGAACAGTCCTGCAAACAAAACGGCAAACCGGCTCGAACGCGAAATCATCTTGGCAAATCCTCAAGCGACACTCTGGCGCTATATGGGATGCGCCGATCGAAATATCAGTGGCCGCAGTTTCCGTACCTGGCAATTGAGGAGAATTCCAGGGCCGCCACAAATTCAGGCAAAGCAGCCGACCGTGATCCTTCTGCCACCTTGTGCGTTGTCGCCTGAGGCACACCGAGGAGAAAAACGGTGTTTGCAGGTTTCAGGGCCACCAGCTTGCAACTGGACGACACGACCATTTTCGCAAGGGTCGGCGGAACCGGTCCGCCGCTGCTGCTGCTTCATGGTTTTCCAGAAACGCATCTGATGTGGAGGGATATTGCCGCGGCCCTGGCGCCCCGCTTCACAGTCGTCGCCGCCGATCTTCGCGGCTATGGGCAAAGTGGCTGCCCGGTCTCCTCGGCCGATCATAGCCCATACGCCAAACGCGCCATGGCCGCAGACATGGTTCAAGTCATGCAGCAGTTGGGTTTTGAGCGGTTCATGGTTGCCGGACACGACCGCGGTGGGCGGGTCGCCTATCGCCTGGCACTCGATCACCCCGATGAGGTATCCAGGGTCGCGGTCCTCGACGTCATCCCGACCGCCGCCGCGTGGGACAGGGCGGATGCCAGACTGGCTCTCGGCTTCTGGCCCTGGAGCCTTCTTGCGCAACCGGAACCGCTGCCGGAGCGGCTGATCGGCGCGGCGCCCGATGCCATCGTCGACAATGCGATTGTGCAGTGGGGATCGCCGGCAGAAATGTTCTCTGCAACGATCAGGGAGGCTTATGTCAAGGCGCTTCGCGATCCCGTTCATATTCATGCGATTTGCGAAGAGTATCGGGCCGCTGCCACGATCGATCGTGAGCATGACGCGCTGGACCAGCTAAACGGTCGTCGCATCAAATGTCCGCTCCTGGCACTGTGGAGTAGCCAAGGCGGCCTCGAGACCTGGTATGCGGAGCAAGGCGGCCCGCTGGCTATCTGGAGGAAATGGGCCGACAGAGTTGAAGGAGGTCCCGTTCCGGGCGGGCACTTCTTTCCAGAAGAGCACCCTCACCAGACTGCAGCGACTCTCTCGAAATTCTTCGAGGATGAATAGGGGAATGACGCCCAGGGCAGAGTGTTGTAGAGGTTCACATGCCTCATTCGCCCGTCCGGCATCAAATCTGCTTGATAAAATGAAAGCCATCTCTACAGCCACGGCCCTGACATGCAGTCTCGTGTTTGTCGGAGGTTGCGCTTCGCCCTTCCATGCATCCTTTGATGCAGCGAAATACGACAGGATGAGTTGCGTCGAACTCAACGTGGCCATGGGCGAAGTCGCCAAGGAGCTGTCGGCGACAGCGATCACCCGGGGCAAAGTCGCGAAAACCAACATTCCGAACTGGCTATGGGGAGCCCGGCGTGTCGCCACTACCGTCACTGCCCGCCAGAACGCGAAAATCGAGCAATTGCAGCAGCAGGAGGCTGCGATCGCAGCTGTGAGACGAAGCAGGTGCTGATTGCGGCGCCTGCTGCCGAAGGCCGAGCATTGTCGAAGCGATCCCGCGAGTCTGAGACCTTCTGCACAGGTATTTGCCGTTCGTGCGGCGGATGAACTGTTGAAAGGCAACCGGTCTGTCGTAGATTTGCCAAGCACGAACGACAGCGAGGATGCCCTGAAGAAGGAAGAGCTGGAAACCGTCCTTGGCCGTGGCGGGCCCGGCTTCGATCTGGGTCCGATTGAAGATCAACTGCATGACCTGGCACGCAAAGGGCAATTTCCGGACGTCGCCATCGCCCACTGCATCGCAAGGATTGAAGAATCCGCTCCCGCGCTGCGGGCGGTCATCGCAAGAGCGGCCGAAGGAGAGGATCTGTCGCGGGATGATGAGATGCGGCTCCTGCGAGGCATTTACATCCTGGGCGGCGCTCGCGACACTAGAACGTTCGGGCCCTTGTTGCGCCTGCTGCGCCGTCCGGGACGCGAGCTCGATGACCTGCTCGGCGACGTGGTGACCGAGAGCATGGCGCGTATCGTCGCCGGCGTATTTGATGGCGACGCCGACGCTTTGTTCAGCTTGATCAGCGACCGCTCTGTCGATGAATACGTCCGCGATGCAGTTTTGGGCGCAGCGACCTTCCTGACCTGGGAAGGCCGCATCGAGCGTGACCGAATGCGAGATTTTCTCGAGCGATTCCACACCGAGAGGCTGGCCGGTGACGACGATTTCGCCTGGATCGCCTGGCTGGAGGCAATCGCCCGGCTTGGCTTGCGCGAATCTGGCGCCGCTGGTTCACAGCGCGTGGGACGACGGCCGCGTCCCAATGGGCATGCTTGAACTCAGTGATTTCGAAGACGATCTCCGGGCAGCCGAGCAAAGCCCGAACGACCTCGATCGATTCGAGCGGACCGGTCTCGGCTATATCGACGATGTGCTTGAAGCGTTGGAATGGACCAGCCACCTTGAGTATTTTGGCAAGGAAGATTTTGCACTCGCCCTTCCCTGAAAAAACCTGGCTCGACGAGTTGCCGAGCCTGACAGCGCCGGTCACAAATCCTTTGCGCCATGTCGGACGAAATGACCCATGTCCCTGTGGAAGCGGCAAGAAAGCGAAGAAATGCTGTCTCGCAAATTGACCTGCTGCAGCACCGCGAACTTGATCCTTGGCTGTCTCAGGCCGATCCACGGGATTGGTGCGCAGCGATTGCGCCGAGGAAGATCTCGCCGAATTCCCTGAGTTTTGCGGCACCGACGCCGTTAACTGCTGCGAAGGCGTCGAGGTCGCGCGGGCAGCGTTCGGCCATATCGATCAGCGTGCGATCGGAGAAGATGACGAAGGCCGGCACCTGGCGCTCCCGGGCGAGACGCAGCCGAACCGCCTTGAGCGTGGCCAAAAGCGCGGTATCCAAGTCTTCAGTGCCCGCGGCAGCATTCGGGGTGGGACGAGTCTTGTCTTGTGCCGCGCGGTTCCGCACCTCTACGCGATACCGGAACGGGACCTCGCCACGGGCCAGCTCGCGGCCCTTTTCCGCGATGGCAAGGCCGCCATGGCCGCCTGAGTCCAACGTCAGAAACCCTCCCGCGACGAGCTGGCGGATGAGCGACTGCCAGACATCCTTCTTGCGCGCCACGCCGGTCCCGAAGCTGGCAAGCCTGTGGTGGTTCCTGGCCAGGACTTTCTCGGTTTCATGGCCGAGCAGAACATCGACGACATGGACGGCGCCAAAGCGCTCGCCGGTCTGCGCAATGGCCGCGAAGACGATCCGCGCCTCCGCTTCGCCATCCGCGTGCGGCGTCTGGTCGAGGCAGTTGTCGCAATTGCCGCAAGGCATTGCTGGTTCGCCGAAGTAGCCAAGCAGGATCTGGCGACGGCACTGGGCCGTTTCGCAATAGCCGATCAGCGTATCGAGCCGGCCATGCGCGCGCCTTTTATGTTCCGCCGGCGCGTCCTCGTCGTCGATGAAAAGCCGCCGCATGCGAATGTCGCCGAGACCGAAGAGCATATGTGCCTCGGCAGCCCGCCCGTCGCGGCCGGCGCGGCCGATTTCCTGATAATAGGCTTCGAGGCTGCCCGGCAGGTCGGTGTGGAAGACATAGGCGACGTCAGGCTTGTCGATCCCCATGCCGAAGGCGATGGTCGCCACCATCACCACGCCCGACAGGGTCATGAAAGCGTTTTGATTTGCTTCACGCGCCTCCTTGCTCATGCCGGCATGATAGGCCAGGGCGCGCACGCCGTTCTTCTCGAGGAACGCCGCCATCTCTTCCGTCTTCTTGCGCGACAGGCAATAGACGATCCCGCTGCGGTCGGCATGACGCTGCACGAAGCCCAGCAATTGGCGCTTGCTGTCCTGCTTGGCCTCGACGCCAAGCTTGATGTTCGGCCGGTCGAAACCCAGCACCAGGGTTTCGACGCGCCCGGCGAACAGTTGTGCGGCGATATCGGTGCGCGTCGCCTCGTCCGCTGTCGCCGTCAGCGCAATGATCGGCACATCAGGGAAAATTTCGCGCAGCCGCGACAGCTCTTCATATTCGCGCCGGAACGACGGCCCCCATTGGGAGATGCAATGCGCCTCGTCGACAGCGATCAGCCGGATGTCGAGCCTGGCCAGCGCCTCGAGCATCCGCGCGGTCATCAGCCGCTCCGGTGCAAGATAGAGCAGGCGCGTCTGGCCCGCCGCGACGCGGCGCCATGCGGCGACATTGGCATCGCGGTCGAGCGAGGAATTGATCGTATCGGCCGCCACGCCGGCAAGACGCAATGCGGCGACCTGGTCCTGCATCAGCGCCACCAGCGGCGAAACGACAATGGTGAGGCCGCCCAGGACCAGCGCCGGGACCTGGTAGCAGAGCGATTTGCCGGCGCCGGTCGGCATGACGGCCAGCACATGACGCCCGGCCAGCAGCGCCTCAGTCACGGCGTCCTGGCCGGGACGAAAATCGTCGAAGCCGAACACGTCCTTCAGGACGCGCCGCTTGGGATCCTCCGCCGGGACGCTCGCCGCCGCTGCCTGCATCAGGGAATTTCTATGATCGGCGCTGCCCGAAAAGGCATTGGGGGAACGGCCCGAGTCAGCGGCGACGTGACCTGCCAAAGCTCCCAGGCGAATCGTCGGGTGACCGCTTGGACAGCCGATTCGGACATTCGAACGCTCCTCAAGTCCTGTCTCCGTCGGCTCCGTCTGAAAAGTTATCTCCCTCATTGGCGGATATGCGAGCGTGATTCCAGCCTCTATTCACTTTGGCTGTGAATATCGCGCAACGGCTCGGGCCAATTAATCCTATCTTCACCATGATTCGGCAGGTTCAGGTCCTGCGGTGATGTTTTGAGTACCGCGGCGCCACAAGCGCCCAGGCAACACGCCCGCGTCTCTCCGGAGGCGCGGGCTTTTTGCTTCCGAAACAGGCTGCCGCCGCGCAGTGACCTGCGGGCGTTGTCGTACTTTCAGTCGAGGAAATCGGCGCGGTGCGGAGTAAAACTGTCGACGAGGCGGCCGGCCTCGAGCGCCTTGACGCCGTGGATCAAATTGGAAGGGACAATGAAGCTGCTTCCCGTTTCCAGGATCTCGGTCGTGCCGTCGATGGTGACCTCGAAGCGGCCTTCGGCGACATAACTCGCCTGGACATGCGGGTGCGAATGCAGCGCACCGACACCGCCCTTGTCGAACCCGAACTCGACCATCATCAATTCGTCCGTGTGCAGCAGCACACGCCTGCGATTGCCATCCGGGGTCGGCGTCCACGCGCCCTCGCCGGCATGCGTAAAGATCTTCGTTCCGATCATCGCCACATCCTCGTCATGCTCCTCATCGCGCCAGCCAGCCGCCGTCCACCGGCACCACCGCGCCATGCATGTAGTTTGACGCCGGCGCCAGCAGGAAGACGGCAGCGTCGCCGATGTCTTCCGGTCCGCCCCAGCGCCCGGCTGGAATGCGCGCCAGAATGGCCGTGCTGCGGTCCGGGTCGGCACGTAGCGCCTCGGTGTTGTTGGTTTCGATGTAGCCGGGCGCAATGCTGTTGACGTTGATACCTTTCGACGCCCATTCGCAGGCGAGCAACCGGGTGATGCCGAGCACGCCATGTTTCGAGGCGGTGTAGGAGGCGACGCGGATGCCGCCCTGGAAGCTCAGCACCGAGGCGATGTTGACGATCTTGCCGCGCCGTTCGGGATCGGCAAGCACGCGCCGGGCGAAGCTCTGGCTGAGAAAAAACACCGTCTTCAGGTTGACGTCCATGACATCCTCCCAATCGGCTTGCCCCAGATCGACGGCGTCGGCGCGCCGGATGATCCCGGCATTGTTGACCAGTCCGTCGAGCGGCCCGGTTTCGTCCCAGACGCGATCGAGCATCGCCTGGGCGGCGGCGTGGTCGGCAAGATCGCAGCGCACCGCCTCGAAGCCGCCGCCCGCAGCAGCGATCTTTTCCGCGGTCTCATCCATTGCAGAGCGGCCGACGCCGACCACCGCACCACCGGCGCGCGCGATCGACAGGGCGATGCCTTGGCCAATGCCGGTGTTGGCGCCGGTGACGAGAATGCGCTTGCCGGCCAGGCTGAAAGCCGAGAGGTCGCTCATCGCAGCTCTTCCATCGTTACCGGGTCGACATCCGTATAGTCGACATTGTCGCCGGCCATCGCCCAGATGAAGGCGTAGTTGGAGGTGCCGGCGCCCGAATGGATCGACCAGCCCGGCGACAGCACCGCTTCCTCGTTGCGCATGACGAGATGGCGCGTCTCGTCCGGCTCGCCCATGAAATGGAACACCCGCGCCGTCTCCGGCAGGTCGAAATAGAGATAAGCCTCCATGCGGCGGTCATGCACATGGCACGGCATGGTGTTCCAGACCGAGCCTGGGGCGAGCTGGGTCATGCCGACGACGAGTTGGCAGGTTTTGACGCCCTCGGCATGGATGAACTGGAAGATCGAGCGCTCGTTGCAGGTCGCCTGACTGCCGAGATCGAGGCGCTTGGCATCGCCGATGCGGATCAGCTGGCTGCGATGGCTCTGATGCGCCGGCGCGCTGAGCAGATAGAACTTGGCCGGCTCGGCTGGATTGACTGAGGCGAATGACACCTCATTGGCGCCCATGCCGAGATACAGCATGTCGCGTGGCTGCAGCTCGTAGGACTGGCCGCCGGCTTTCACGATGCCGGCGTCGCCGATGTTGACGGCGATCAGTTCGCGGCGATCGAGAAAGTTCTTTGTTCCGGTCGGCTTGATCGCCTGGAGCGGAAGCGGTGTCCCGGCAGGCATGGCGCCGCCAACGATCATGCGGTCGTAATGCGTATAGGCCAGGCCGATGCGGCCGGGCTGGAACAGGCCTTCGATCAGAAAATTGTGGCGGAGCTCGTCCGTCCCCATTGCCGCGGCGGTGACAGGGTCGATGGCGAAGCGCGAGGTGAAGTCGGTGTGGTTTTCAGTGTGATTCATTGCTGTCCCATTGGGCTGCCTCATTGGTCATTCGGTTGCCGCGGCCTTGACCGAATCGGCATAAAAGGTCTGACGTGCATGCAGGCGCTCGCGATAGCGCTGCTGGCTGGCGCTGAGATGCGCGCGCATCGCTTCGCGCGCCAACTCGGCATCGCCTGATGTAATGGCGTTCAGGATCACCAGATGCTCGTCTTGCAGGCCGCGCTGATAGGCGTCGGATTGGGCGAGTTCTGTCGACCACGGCGATGTCACGTCGCAAGGAATGGCGCGCCGGCCGAGCACGTCGAGCATCTCGACATAGAACGGATTGTTGGTGGCGCTGGCGATCGCCCGGTGGAAGGCGAGGTCGGCCGGACCTGTCGGCTCGCTGTTCAACAGCAGCCGCTCGAACTCGAAGAACGCCTCCTGGATCGCCGCTTCCTGCGCGGCATTGCGACGGATAGCGGCCAGCCCGGCGGATTCGATCTCTATCGCCAGGCGCACCTCCAGCACGTTGAGCGCGATCGAATCCTTGCTGCCGATGTCCGCAGCCAGCGTGCCGAACATCGTCGAAATGTGCTCGGTGACGAAGACCCCGGCGCCTTGGCGCGGCTCGACCAGACCGTCGGCGGCAAGCTTGGCCAGCGCTTCGCGGATGACGGTGCGGCTGACCCCGAAGGTTTCGGTCAGCCGACCCTCGGTCGGCAGCTTTTGGCCTGGCTGGATCTCGCCCGCCTGCAACTGCTTGCGGATCGCCGCGACCACGGTCTCCGACAGCTTGGGCTTGCGTTCGACCTTCAGGTTGATTGCCATATCCGATGCCATTGCCAGCCCCTATTTGAAGACGCTCGGCAACCATAGCGAGATGGCCGGAATGTAAGTGACGAGCCCCAGCACCACGAGGCCGGCCCCATAGAACGGCCAGATCGAGCGCATCGCTTCCCAGACGGATATCTTGCCCACCGCGCACGCCACGAACTGCACTGCGCCGACCGGCGGGGTGTTCAGCCCGATGCCGAAGTTGAGGATCATGATGACGCCGAAATGCACCGGATCGACGCCGTAGGCCTGCGCCACGGGCAGGAAGATCGGCGTGCAGATGATGATCGTCGGCCCCATGTCCATGAAGGTGCCGAGAAACAACATCAGGAGGTTGAGCAGGAGCAGCACGACCAGCGGATCCTCCGAGATCGCGTTCATCGAGGCTATCAGCGCTGCCGGCACTTTCAGGAAGGCCATCAACCACGAGAACGCCGCTGCCATGCCGATGATGAGCAGCACCATGGCCGTGGTGCGCACGGCGCCATGGGTGGCATGAACGAAACCTTCCCAGGTCATCTGCCGGTAGACCAGGACAGTCACGAGCAACGCATAGATGACGGCGATGCAGGAACTCTCGGTGGCCGTGAAAACACCCGATCGCACGCCGCCGAAGATGATCGCAATCAGCAGCAGGCCTGGCACCGCGACCGCGAAGAGATGCGCGACCGCGGCGAAGCCGGGAAACGGCTCGGTCGGATAGCCGCGCGAGCGCGCCACGAAATAGGCGGTGATCATCAGCGCCAGGGCCAACAGCAGGCCCGGGATGATGCCGGCGGTGAACAGGTCGGCGATGGAGATCTTTCCGCCTGCCGAGATCGAGTAGATGATCATGTTGTGCGACGGCGGCAGCAGCAGCGCGATCAGCGCCGCCATCGATGTGACGTTGACGGCGTAATCCGCTCCATAGCCACGCGCCTTCATCTGCGGGATCATCAAGCCGCCGACCGCCGCTGCCTCCGCCACCGCGGAGCCCGAAATGCCGCCGAACAGTGTAGCGGTGGCGATGTTGACCTGCCCGAGGCCGCCGCGCATGTGGCCAACGAGCGAGCCGGCGAAGGCAACGATCTTGCTGGCGATGCCGCCGCGCACCATCAGGTCGCCGGCGTAGATGAAAAACGGAATGGCCAGCAGCGAAAAGACGCTCATCCCGGAATTCAGGCGCTGGAACACGATGAGCGGCGGCAGGCCGATATAGAGAACGGTGGCAAAGCTTGCGACGCCGAGGCAGAAAGCGATCGGCGTGCCGATGAGCATCAGGACGGTGAAGACGCCAAAAAGTATCCAGAGTTCCATGGCGTCAGACCTTCACGTTGGCTGTGTCGAGTTCGGCTGCGACTTCCGCCGGCGGCAGCTCATCGAGCGCATCGTCGATCGGCGCACCGGAGAGGCGAAGCACGATGCGCTCCAGCGTGAACAGCACGATGAGCGCGCCTCCCGCGACAAGCGGGACGTAGTCCCAGCCCCCCGATATGCCGAGCGACGGCAAGGTGGCGCCCCAGGTCAGCGCGACCAGCTGGCTGCCATACCAGATCATGCCGATGCCGAAGGCGAGCGCGACGAGATCCGAGATCATCCTCAGCCAACGCTTTCCGCCTTTCGGCAGCACGTAGAGCAGGACGTCGAAACCGAGGTGATAGTTCTCGCGCACCCCGACGGCAGCGCCGAGGAAAATGAACCAGCTCATCAGCATCACCGAGCCCTGCTCGGTCCAGCTCGGCGAGCGGTTCAGAACATAGCGGCCGAACACCTGCCAGGCGACGAAGGCGGTCATCAGCACCAGCCCGATGCCGGCGATCCACAGCGCCGCCGTGCTGACGCGCGACATCACGCGCGCGATGCCGGACAGGGACGGTCTCTGTTCTGAGCTGGAGGTCACTGGTTCTCTCCGCAAGAGGGTGGCGGCGCGGAATGCCCACGCCGCCGCTTGATCACTGAACGGCCCTAATGGCTTCGACCATCGCCTTCAGCTTGTCGTCCTTGACGTGCTTTTCGTAGACCGGTCCCATCGCGTCGATGAAGGCCTGCTTGTCCGGCGTCGTGATCTGCGAACCGGCCGCCTCGACCTTGGCACGCGATTCCTTGACCTTGGCGGCCCACAGCTCACGCTGCTTGGCGACGCTTTCCTTGGCGGCCGCCTTGAAGATCGCCTGGTCTTCCGGCGTCAGCTTGTCCCAGCTCGACTTTGCCATAACAAAGGCTTCCGGCACCATCGTGTGCTCGTCGAGCGAATAGTGCTTGGCGACTTCCGCATGCTTGGCGGTGTCGTAGCTCGGAAAATTGTTCTCCGCGCCGTCGATGACCCCGGTTTCGATCGCCGAATACACCTCGCCATACGGCATCGGTGTCGCGTTGGCGCCGAGTGCGGCCACCATGTCGACGAAGATGTCGGACTGGATGACGCGGAATTTCAAGCCGGCCATATCGGCTACAGTGTTGATCGGCTTCTTCGAATTGTAGAAGGAGCGCGCGCCGCCGTCATAAAAGGCGAGCAGCACCAGCCCGACCTGTTCGAACGCCGCCGCGATCTGGTCGCCGACCGGTCCGTCCATGACCTTGTGCATATGGTCTTCCGAGCGGAAGATGTAGGGCAGCGAGGGCACGGTGGTTTCGGGGATGAGTCCGTTGAACGGCGCCATCGAGACGCGGTTGAGGTCGATCACGCCGGAGCGCACCTGCTCGATCGTGTCCTTTTCCTCACCGAGCTGCGCGGAATGATAGACATCGACCGAATAGCGGCCGGCCGTGCGCTCCTTCACCAGCTCGCCAAAATATTTGACAGCCTCGACCGTCGGATAGCCGTCCGGGTGCGTGTCGGACGAGCGCAGGACCGTCTGGGCGCTTGCCGTTCCGGCCATCAGTGCGGCGGCCAGTAGCGTAGCTCCCGCCAGTCTAGAAAAATGCAGCATTGGTTCCTCCCGTTTGAACGATGGCGGCAAGCGCCGTTAGAGCCGGTACGCCTTTTTCGCGAGCGTATGGGCAAGTTCCTGCGCCAGCTCGTGCGCCTCGTCCTCGCGGAGCCGGTGCTCGGCGACGAGACGCGCAAGAAAGGCGCAATCGACCCGACGCGCCACATCGTGGCGAGCCGGGATGGATGGAAAGGCGCGGGTGTCGTCGTTGAAGCCGACGGTGTTGTAGAAGCCGGCTGTCTCGGTGGTCATCTCGCGGAACCGGCGCATGCCCTCCGGGCTGTCGTGGAACCACCAGGCGGGCCCGAGCTTCAGCGCCGGATAGACGCCGGCGAGCGGCGCCAGTTCGCGCGCATAGCTGGTCTCATCGAGCGTGAAGAGGATGACGGTGACGTCGCGCTCCAGCCCGACGCAATCGAGCAGCGGCTTCAGCGCCGTCACATAGTCGGTTCTGGTCGGGATATCGAAACCCTTGTCCCTGCCGAACTTGTGGAAGGCGGCAGGCGAATGATTGCGCCAGGAGCCGGGATGGATCTGCAGGACGAGCCCATCGTCGCGGCTCATCTTGGCCATCTCGGTCAGCATCTGGGCGCGAAACAGTTTTCGCTCACGCTCGTCGTCCGAGCCCCGGCGGATGCGGTTGAACAGTTCATGCGCGGCAGCATCCGACAGATTGGCGGTCTCCGCCGTCGGATGGCCGTGATCCGACGCGGTTGCGCCAAAACTTTTGAAGAAGGCTCTTCTCTGGCGATGCGCATCGAGATAGCCGGCCCAGCTGCCGGTATCGCAGCCGGTGATGTCGCCGAGTCGATCGAGATTGGCAGAAAAGCCTTCGAAATCGGGATCGACGACGGCGTCCGGCCGGTAGGCGGTGACGACGCGGCCCTCCCAGCCGCTGTCGCGGATCATCTGGTGCCATCTGAGATCGTCGAGCGCGCCTTCGGTCGTCGCGATGACCTCGATATTGAAGCGCTCGAACAGGGCTCGCGGGCGAAAATTCTCCCACTGCAGCAAGGTCGAGATCGTGTCGTAGTGGGCGTCGGCGGTTGCGGCCGTCAGCGGCTCTTCGATGCCGAACAGGTGGGCAAGCACATGGTCGAGCCACAGCCGCGTCGGCGTGCCGCGGAACAGATGATAGTGCTCGGCGAAGCGCCGCCAGATCGTCCTGCCGTCGGTCTCCACCGGCGAGCCGTCGAGCGTTGGCACGCCGAGATCCTCGAGCCGGACGCCTTGGCTGAACAGCATGCGGAAGATGTAATGGTCCGGCACAACAAGCAATTGCGCTGGATCGGAAAACGCCTCGTTGAGCGCATACCAGCGCGGATCCGTGTGACCGTGCGGGCTGACGATCGGCAGATCCTTGACAGCTGCGTAAAGATCGCGGGCGAGCGACAGCGGACGCGCCTCCGACGGAAACAGCAGATCCGGATCGGTCAATGCGGCCACGTCGTTCCTCCCATCCCGGCCATCGGTAGGGTCGGAAAGAAATAATGTCAACATACAAAAAATAGATTGTTGTATGATGACTTTAACGCAACGTCAGCCCATTGTGCGGGAACGAAACGGATGTTACGCCGCATGCCTGCCACGCCCGGCACGAGCTCGATCAGACCCATCGCACGATGACAGACAGACCCCTTTCCAACAGCACGCGGCAGGCATTGCCGGCCTCGGTCGCGGTCCCCGGATACGACCGCAACCGTGTCGTACCCGGCATCGTCCATCTCGGCGTCGGCGCATTCCACCGCGCCCATCAGGCAGCCTATGTCGACGATTGCCTGGCGGCAGGAGAGACGGATTGGGGCATTGTCGGCGTCTCGCTGCGCAGCGCCGACACACGCGACGCGCTGGCGCCGCAGGACGGGCTCTACACGCTGGCGGTCAGGAGCAGCGACAGCGAAAGCCTGCGCGTCGTCGGCTCGATCCTGTCGATGCTGGTGGCCCCGGAGGATCCGGGCGCGGTGCTGGCCGCGCTGACCGATCCGCGCACCGCCATCGTCACACTGACGATCACCGAAAAAGCCTATCTCAGGGCGGCGGGTGGCGGACTGGACACAGCCCAAGCCGACATCGTCCACGATTTGGCCAACCCGCAAATGCCGCGAACGGCGCATGGTTTTCTGGCCGAATCGCTTGCGCGCCGCCGCGCCGCCGGTATCCAGCCATTCACAGTGCTGTGCTGCGACAATCTCCCGGCCAACGGCGCCACGCTGCGCCGGCTGCTGGTCGAATTCGCCGCTTTGCGCGGTACCGATCTCGCCCGCCACATCGCCGATGAAGTGGCGTTTCCGTCGAGCATGGTGGATCGCATCGTGCCGGCGACCACCGATGCCGACCGGGCACGGATATCGGGCCAGCTCGGCGTCGTCGACGCCTGGCCTGTCATGACCGAGCCGTTCTGCCAATGGGTGGTCGAAGACGATTTCCCGGCGGGCAGGCCGGCCTGGGAAAGGTTCGGCGTCACCATGGTCGGTGACGTCGGGCCGTTTGAGGACATGAAACTGCGCCTGCTCAACGGCTCGCATTCGGCGATCGCCTATCTTGGCCTGCTCAGCGGCTATGAGACGGTCGACCGCGCCTTCGCCGATCCGGCGATCCGGCAATTCGTCGACGGATTGTGGGCCGAGGCGATCACGACACTGCCGAAGGACGCCGGGCTCGACACGACCGACTACACGGCCCAGCTTGCCAGGCGCTATTCGAACACCGCGCTCGCCCATCGGACGGCGCAGATCGCCAATGATGGCAGCCAGAAACTGCCCCAGCGCATCATTGCCTCGGCCATGGAGCGGATGAGTGACGGTGCCCCGCCCGCCTATCTGATGCTGGTGGTCGCCGCCTGGATCGCGGCTTGCGAGGCGCGCGGCAAAGCCTTGCCGGAAAACCACTTCACCGACCCGCTCGACCTGGCTTTGGCCGCACTCGACACTCGGCATCTGTCGGCTGGCGAAGCGGTGGTGGCGGTGTTCGACCTGGCCGGCTTCGCCAAGGGCGCTGCCGAGCGCCTGACGCTGATCGACCTCGCGGCCGCCCATCTCGAACGCCTGCGCCAGGGCGGCGTGGCTGCTGCTTTCACAGCGCTGGGGATAGTCAGTAAAAAGCCATGAGGCCGGCCTGCAACGCGCCATGCGCGCGGTAGATCGCGAACGGGCTGGGCAACGCACTTCCCTTCTCCCCTTGTGGGAGAAGGTGGCCGCGCGAAGCGCGGTCGGATGAGGGGTGTTCCCGAGAACGCCGACGCCTCATTTCTTCCAATACCCCTCAACCGTCTTGGCGCTGCGCGCCAATCCACCTTCTCCCACAAGGGGAGAAGGGAAGTGGCGCCCGGCCGAGGATTCGTGGCCTCTATGCCGGCAAAATCGCGCCTTCGAGTGTGGTGAGCTGGCTAAGGAACTGCTCGGCCTTGCTGCGCGTCTCGTCGTCCTTGGCGTCGGCGACGTCTTCCCTGGCTTCCTGGATACGGCGGGCGAGGTCGGCGCGGTCGATGTCGCCGACGGCTACAGCCGATTCGGCCAGCAGCGTGCAGCCGGCCGGAACAATGTCGGCAAAGCCGCCGAACACGACGTAGCGCTCTGCCTTGCCTTCCGCGGTCTTTACCGTGACGACGCCGGGCTTGATCGTGGTCATGACCGGCGCGTGATGGGCCATGACGGTCATTTCACCTTCGGCGCCCGGAATGACGACGGATTCGACCTGCTCGGAAACCAGCAGCCGCTCCGGCGAGACCAGTTCGAATTTGAAAGCTTCAGGCATGATCAACTCAGCGAATGGTGAATGGTGAATGGTGAACGATCCGAAAGACCTTCACTCAGCCCCGATTTCCTGTCCGCTGCTCCCCATTCACAATTCACTATTGACCATTCACCAATCACGCCGCTTCGGCCGCCAGGCGCTGTGCCTTCTCGACCGCTTCTTCGATGCCGCCGACCATGTAGAAGGCGGCTTCCGGCAGGTGGTCGTAGTCGCCGTTGCAGAGGCCCTTGAAGCCCTTGATGGTGTCGGCGAGATCGACCAGCTTGCCCGGCGCGCCGGTGAACACTTCGGCAACGAAGAAGGGCTGCGACAGGAAGCGCTCGATCTTGCGGGCGCGGGCCACCGTCTGCTTGTCTTCTTCCGACAGCTCGTCCATGCCCAGGATGGCGATGATGTCCTGCAGCGACTTGTAGCGCTGCAGGATCGACTGCACCTGGCGGGCGACCTGGTAGTGCTCTTCGCCGACGACCATCGGGTCGAGCATGCGCGAGGTCGAATCGAGCGGATCGACGGCCGGATAGATGCCCTTTTCCGAGATCGCGCGGTTGAGCACGGTCGTCGCGTCAAGGTGGGCGAACGAGGTCGCGGGCGCCGGATCGGTCAGATCGTCGGCCGGCACGTAGATCGCCTGCACCGAGGTGATCGAGCCCTTGGTCGTCGTCGTGATGCGCTCCTGCAGCGCGCCCATGTCGGTGGCCAGTGTCGGCTGATAGCCCACGGCCGAAGGAATTCGGCCGAGCAGCGCCGACACTTCGGAGCCAGCCTGCGTGAAGCGGAAGATGTTGTCGACGAAGAACAGCACGTCCTGGCCCTGGTCGCGGAAATATTCGGCAACAGTCAGGCCGGTCAGGCCGACGCGGGCGCGCGCGCCCGGCGGCTCGTTCATCTGGCCATAGACGAGCGCCGCCTTGGATCCTTCGCCGCCGCCCTTCTTGTTGACGCCGGACTCGATGAACTCATGATAGAGATCGTTGCCTTCGCGGGTGCGCTCACCGACGCCGGCGAACACCGAGAAGCCGCCATGCGCCTTGGCGACGTTGTTGATCAATTCCTGGATCAGCACCGTCTTGCCGACGCCGGCGCCGCCGAACAGGCCGATCTTGCCGCCGCGGGCATAGGGTGCCAGCAGGTCGAGAACCTTGATGCCGGTGACCAGGATTTGTGCTTCCGTCGACTGCTCGACATAGGTCGGCGCCGGCTGGTGGATGGAGCGCATCTCGATGCCGTCGACCGGGCCTGCCTCGTCGACCGGCTCGCCGATGACGTTGATGATGCGGCCGAGCATGCCCGGACCGACCGGCACGGTGATCGGCGCGCCGGTGTCATAGACGTCCTGGCCGCGAACCAGACCTTCGGTCGAGTCCATGGCGATGCAGCGCACCGTGTTCTCGCCGAGATGCTGAGCCACCTCGAGCACGAGACGATTGCCGACATTGGACGTTTCCAGGGCGTTTAGGATCGCCGGCAGATGTTCGCCGAACTGAACGTCGACAACAGCGCCGATGACCTGGCGAACCTTGCCGGCCAAGCCGGTCTTGTTGATGGCAACGGTCGGCGCCTTCGCCGCGGCAGCCTTGGCGGGCGCTGCCGCCTTCTTGGCCGGAGCCGCCTTCGCTGCGGCTGCCGGAGCCTTTGCCGGTGCTGCCGCCGTCGCGGCGGTCTTCGGGGCCGCCTTCTGGGGGGTCGCTGCTTTCGCCATCGTCTTTACCCTTTTCGTCTCTTTGTTTCTCACGCGATCCGCCTGAAGGTCGCTGACCTTCATGCGAGCGCGCCTAGAGCGCCTCGGCGCCCGAAATGATTTCGATCAATTCCTTGGTGATCTGCGCCTGCCGCTGGCGGTTGTAGGTGATCGACAATTTGTTGATCATGTCGCCTGCGTTGCGCGTCGCATTGTCCATGGCGCTCATCTTGGCGCCCATCTCGCCGGCGGCGTTTTCGAGCAGAGCGCGAAAAACCTGGACGGAAATGTTGCGCGGAATGAGATCGGAGAGGATTTCGCCCGGCTCCGGCTCGTATTCATAGACGGCACTGCCGCCGTCCGTCGCCTCGGCGGCAGCGGTAGGCACGCCTGCCGGGATGATCTGCTGGGTCGTCGGGATCTGGCTGATCACCGATTTGAACTGCGAATAAAACAGCGTGCAGATGTCGAAGCCGCCCTCGTTGAAGAGCTGGATGACCTTCTTGGCAATGCCATCGGCATTGACGAAGCCCAGCGTCTTCACCTCGCGCAAGTCGACGCGCTCGAGGATCAGCGCCGCATAGTCGCGACGCAGGATGTCGAACCCCTTCTTGCCGACGCAGATGATCTTGACCTGTTTCCCGTCGGCCAAAAGCTTGCGAATGTGGTCGCGGGCAAGGCGTGCGATCTGCGAATTGAAGCCGCCGCACAGACCACGCTCGGCGGTGCAGACGACGAGCAGATGCACGTCGTCCTTGCCGGTGCCGGTCATCAGCGCCGGGGCCTCGCCGCCGCCGCCGATCGCCTGGGTGATGTTGGCCAGCACCGCGCCCATGCGCTCCGAATAGGGGCGCGCTGCCTCCGCCGCCTCCTGCGCGCGGCGCAGCTTCGCCGCGGCGACCATCTGCATCGCCTTGGTGATCTTCTGCGTCGCCTTGACCGAGGCGATACGGTTACGAAGGTCTTTTAGTGAAGGCATGCTTCAAACCTGATCCCGTCCGTCCGGCCGTCGTTCAAGCAAAGGTCTTGGCGAAGGTGTCGATCTCCGCCTTCAGCTTGGCGCGCAGATCGTCCGACAGCGCCTTCTCCTTGCGGATGCCGTCGAGCACCTCCTTGCCGGCCGAGCGCATGTGGCTGAGCAAGCCATGCTCGAATTTGCTGACCTGGTCGATCGCCAACTTGTCGAGATAGCCGTTGACGCCGGCGAAGATCACCGCGACCTGTTCTTCGACCCTGAGCGGCGAGAACTGCGGCTGCTTCAGGAGTTCGGTCAGGCGTGCACCGCGGTTGAGCAGGCGCTGCGTCGCGGCGTCGAGGTCGGAGCCGAACTGGGCGAAGGCCGCCATTTCGCGGTACTGCGCGAGCTCGCCCTTGATCGAGCCGGCGACCTGCTTCATCGCCTTGATCTGCGCCGAGGAGCCGACGCGCGACACCGACAGGCCGACATTGACCGCCGGGCGGACGCCCTGGAAGAACAGATTGGTTTCCAGGAAGATCTGGCCGTCGGTGATCGAGATGACGTTGGTCGGGATATAGGCCGACACGTCGTTGGCCTGGGTCTCGATGATCGGCAGAGCCGTCAGCGAACCGCCGCCATTGTCGTCATTGAGCTTGGCGGCACGCTCCAGAAGGCGCGAATGCAGGTAGAAGACGTCGCCCGGATAGGCTTCGCGGCCAGGCGGGCGGCGCAGCAGCAGCGACATCTGGCGATAGGCGACGGCCTGCTTGGACAGATCGTCGTAACTGATCAGCGCGTGCATGCCGTTGTCGCGGAAATATTCGCCCATCGTGCAGGCGGTGAACGGCGCCAGGAACTGCATCGGCGCCGGATCGGAAGCGGTGGCGGCGATGATGATCGAATAATCGAGCGCGCCGCGCTCTTCGAGAACTTTCACGAACTGCGCAACGGTCGAGCGCTTCTGGCCGACGGCGACGTAGACGCAGTAGAGCTTTTCCTTCTCCGGGCCGTGCTCGTGCACCGATTTCTGGTTGAGCATCGTGTCGAGGATGATCGCGGTCTTGCCGGTCTGGCGATCGCCGATGACCAGCTCGCGCTGGCCGCGGCCGACCGGGATCAGCGCATCGATGGCCTTGAGGCCGGTCGACATCGGCTCGTTCACCGATTTGCGCGGAATGATGCCGGGCGCCTTGACGTCGACGCGCTTGCGCTCGGTCGCCTGGATCGGGCCCTTGCCGTCGATCGGGTTGCCGAGCGCATCGACGACGCGGCCGAGCAGGCCCATGCCGACCGGCGTGTCGACGATGGCGCCGGTGCGCTTGACGATGTCGCCTTCCTTGATGTCTCGGTCGGCGCCGAAGATGACGACGCCGACATTGTCGGCTTCGAGATTGAGTGCCATGCCGCGGATGCCGCCGGGGAACTCGACCATCTCGCCGGCCTGGACATTGTCGAGGCCATAGACGCGGGCGATGCCGTCACCGACGGACAAAACCTGGCCGACTTCGGAGACCTCGGCCTCCTTGCCGAAATTCTTGATCTGGTCTTTCAGAATTGCGGAAATTTCCGCGGCGCGGATGTCCATCAGCCGACCTCTTTCAGTGCAAGCTTGAGCGAATTGAGTTTGGTTTTGAGCGACGTATCGATCTGGCGCGAGCCTATCTTGACCACCAGCCCGCCGAGCAGCGACGGATCGACGGTCACGGTGATCGCGACATCCTTGCCGGCAACGCTTTTCAGCGCCGCCTTCAGCTCGGTTTGCTGGGCGTCGGTCAGCGCATGCGCCGAGGTCACTTCAGCGGCGGTCTCGCCACGATGCTCGGCGGCGATCTGGCGGAATGCCTTGATCATGCCGGGGATGGCGAACAGACGGCGGTTCTGGGCAACGACGCGCAGGAAATTGCCGGTAAGGCCGGTGATCCCTGCCTTGTCGGCGATCGCCGCAATGGCCTTGGCCTGGTCCTCGCTGGAGAACACCGGACTATTGATCAGGCGGGTCAGATCAGCACTGCCTTCGAGCATCGCCGCGAAACTGTTGAGGTCGGCCTCGACCTGGCCGACCGAATTCGCCTGGAGCGCGAGCTCGAACAGCGAACCCGCATAGCGCTCTGCGACACCTGAGATTGGCGATGACGATTGGGCCACGGACCGTCTTTTCTCTTGTCTGACAGGCCGCAGATTATTGGCGCGAGCGAAAACTCTGGCTAAATCTTTGACCTTACTGCATTTTTCCAAGCACGAAGACGCGGCTTCCGCTATCCCCGGCCGAAAGTCGATTGCCGTCTAGCACAGGCATTTTAAGACCGCAATGCGTCGCCCCGCATGGTTTTCAGGCACTATTGTCGCATCCGGCGGCGCGGTTCGACCGCCGGTCCCGAATTAGCCTTTGATTCAAGGCACAAAGCCGAAAGCGAAGGCAAGCGGCAGCGCCGCCAGCACCAGTTCGACCACGATGGACGCCCAGTTGAAAGGTGTGTTGGCGCTGTCCGACATCATCGACAGCAGGCGACCGAAGGCGGTGAACAGCCAGGAAAAGCCAAGCGCCATGTAGAGCAGCGGTTGCGCCAGCAGAATGCAGCACAGGCCGACGCCGAGATAGAAGCCTGACATCCTGCCGCGCGCTTCGGCGATCGCCGCCGCCTTTTCGGGCTTGACCTGCAGTCTGAGTATCCGGAAAGCCAGTGCCGGCGCCAGGAACAACATCAGCCCGAACAGCAAGGTCACGACGGCGCTCGACCACGCCAGCCACTCGCCCTGGCTCATCGGCCACGGAAACGCAAATTCCATACTGTCCCCTCGCAAATGGCTGTTTCGAAATTTCGGGGCATTCTAGCGAAGCAAGAGCCATGCGCCAGATGCGCGTCACGAATTACGGGCGCGCATCAGTCCAACGCGAACACGACCGCCGCCTCGGTATGGATGCGCGTCGTACCAAGAGCTTCATGACGGGCTGTTCCTCCTTTATGGAACGCTATGCATTATGATCACATGAGACCACACAGGGAGTGAGGCGCTCGAGGTGTGGTGCTGGAATATATTGCAAGACCCGCCTGCGGCTGACTAGGCTAACTCCAAACGCCTCACAAAAAGCTCTGCGGGTCGATGTCGACCTGCACGCGCACCGAGCCCCGCAGCTTCGGTCCCTCGGCCAGCATGGCGCGAATGAACCCCTGAATGTCGGCGCGCCGTTCGCCCTGGATCAGCAGGCGAAAGCGATGGCGGCCGCCGATCAGCGACAGCGGCGCCTCGGCCGGGCCGAGCACGAACAGGTCGGCAGCCTGAGGTGCGGCGCGCCGCAAACCCCGCGCATGGCCCTCCGCTTCCGCCCGCGTCGCAGCACTGACGATGACGCCGGCGAGCCGGCCGAAAGGCGGCAGCACCGCCCGCTCGCGCTCGGCGATCTCGCGCTCGTAAAAAGCCTCGGCGTCGCCGGAGACGATCGCCCGCATGACCGGGTGGTCGGGCTGGAAGGTCTGCAGCAGGCCAAGACTCTTCTTGCCGGTGCGGCCGGCGCGGCCGGTCACCTGGCTGAGCAGCTGGAAGGTGCGCTCGGCGGCGCGCGGATCGCCATTGGCCAGGCCGAGGTCGGCGTCGACCACGCCAACCAGTGTCATGTTGGGGAAATTGTGGCCCTTGGCGACGAGCTGCGTGCCGATGACGATGTCGGCCTCGCCATTTGCGATGGCTTCAAGCTCCAGCCTCAGCCGCCGCACGCCGCCCATCAGGTCGGACGACAGGACTATGGTGCGGGCGTCGGGGAAATGCGCGACGACTTCTTCGGCGATGCGCTCGACGCCCGGCCCGCAGGCGACCAGATGGTCGAGCGTGCCGCATTCCGGGCAGGCCTCGGGCCGCCGCTCATTGTGCCCGCAATGGTGGCAGACGAGCTGGCCGCGAAAGCGGTGCTCGACCAGCCAGGCCGAGCAGACCGGGCAACCGAAGCGATGGCCGCACACCCGGCACAGCGTCAGCGGCGCATAGCCGCGCCGGTTGAGGAACAGCAGTGACTGTTCCTTCTTCTCCAGTGTCTGGCGCATATGGCCAAGCAGCACCGGCGACAGGAAGCCGCCGCGTGCCGGCGGGGCGCGGCGCATGTCGATCGTCTTCAGGTCGGGAAGCGCCGCCTCGGCAAAGCGCGCCGAAAGCACCGCCCTGCTATAGCGACCTTGGCTCGCGTTGACCCGGCTTTCGACCGACGGTGTCGCCGAGGCGAGCACGACCGGAAAGCCGCCGATGTGGCCGCGCACCACCGCCATGTCGCGGGCATTGTAGAAGACGCGGTCTTCCTGCTTGTAGGCGGGGTCGTGCTCCTCGTCGACGACGATCAGCCCAAGCTCCCTGAACGGCAAAAACAGCGCCGAACGCGCGCCGGCAACGACGCGCACGCCACCTTCCGCCACCTGCCGCCAGACACGCTCGCGCATTCTTGGCGGCAGGTCCGAGTGCCATTCGGCCGGCTTGGCGCCGAACCGTTCCTGGAAGCGCTCGAGGAAAGCGTGGGTCAGCGCGATCTCCGGCAGCAGGATCAGCACCTGCCTGCCGCGGTCGAGCGCCGCCGACACCGCCTCGAAATAGACCTCGGTCTTGCCCGATCCGGTCACCCCGTCGAGCAGCGTGACGCCGAATGCGCCGGCCGCGACATTGCTGCGCAGCATCTCGGCTGCATCGCGCTGGTCCGGCATCAGCGATGGTTGGGCGTAGCCTGGGTCGGGTGCTGCGACCACCGGTCGCGGCGGGATCATGACGGTCTCGAACACGCCTTGCGCCTTCAGCCCGTCGATGACCGTCGACGACACGCCGGCCGCATGCGCCAGCCCGGACCGCGTCCAGGCGAGCCCGCCTTCGGCTGTCTCCAGCACGCGCATCCTCGCATCCGTCACACGGTCGGGTCTGGCCAAGGTGCGTTGCAGGCCTTCGATCCACGGTTCCGGGTCGAAGGCCTCCGGCGCCCGCAGCAGCATGCGCGCCACCATGCCGGGCGGCGACAGCGTGTATTGCGCGATCCAGTCGACGAAGCGGCGCATGGCGCGGTCGATCGGCGGGCAGTCGAAGACCTGCTCAATCGAGCGCAGTTTTTTGGCATCGACCTTTTCGACGGCACCGTCCCAGACGATGCCGGCAACCTGGCGCGGACCGAGCGGCACGCGCACGATCGAGCCCGGCACCACGCGCATGCCGGCGGGCACGGCATAGGTGTAGGGCCGCTCGGCGGGCATCGGCACCAGCACCGGTGCGGCCGCGACAAAGGGCGAATCTTCCATCATGAGGCGTGACCTTGCCCCGACTTTCGTCTAGATCAAAGTCCGACCCCCAGAGGTGCATGACATGCACTAGAGCGACGTGCGTCCATCCGGACGCACAAAGTACGCTCTAGAACTTTAAACCTCGCATCGTGCTTCCGAAAATCGATTCGATTTTCGGGCCGATGCGATAAAAATCTTCAGGAGACCGTCATGAAATTTTTTGTCGACACCGCCGATGTCAAGGAAATCCGTGAACTGAACGATTTGGGGCTGCTCGACGGCGTCACCACCAATCCTTCGCTGATCCTCAAATCCGGCGGCAAGATCGCCGAAGTCACCAGAGAGATCTGCGAGATCGTCAAGGGCCCGGTCTCGGCCGAAGTCGTCGCCACCGAATACAAGGACATGATGGCGGAGGCCAAGATCCTGGCCAGGATCGCCGACAACGTCTGCATCAAGGTGCCGCTGACGCTCGACGGCCTGAGGGCCTGCAAGGACATCCGCTCGGACGGCCGCATGGTCAATGTCACGCTGTGCTTCTCGGCTACCCAGGCGCTGCTCGCCGCCAAGGCCGGCGCCTCCTTCATCTCGCCCTTCGTCGGCCGCATCGACGACAGCGGCTGGGACGGCATGGAACTGATCGCCGATATCCGCACCATCTACGACAATTATGATTTCCAGACCGAGATCCTCACCGCCTCGGTGCGAACGGTGAATCACGTCAAGCAGGCCGCACTGATCGGCGCCGACGTCATCACCGCGCCGCCGGCGACGCTGAAGGCGCTGGTCAAGCACCCGCTGACCGACAAGGGCCTGGAGCAGTTCCTTGCTGACTGGGCCAAGACCGGCCAGAAAATCGGCTGAAATCAAGAAGATCGGCTGAAATCAAAACGCCGTGTTCCCGTAAAAAAAGGCCGAGCAATCGGCCTTTTTTTGCGCCAGCAATCAGGCCTCGGCGGTAGCCGGAACGTCTTGATCCAGGCCGAACGGCGCTAACCCGCCACCGTCTTGCCGTGCTTGACCAGAGCCTGGGCGATCGACAGGCGCAGCAGGTCCGCCAGTTCGCGCGCCGCGCGGTTCTCGGCGTCGATTTGCGCCCGGTAGGAGGCGAACTCCTGACGGGGCCGGTCGAAGGACGACGCTATCGAGCGCTTGCCGGTCGCGATCGTCGTGCCGGTCCTGGCGTCGGTCAGCACATAATTCGCGGTCAGTGTCACCGTGCCCGCGGTTGGTTCGTCGTCATCGGTCGTGACCTGCACCTTTGCAGCGGATTCAATAAGTTCGGTAACGCCGAGATCGAGCGAATAGGCGGGCGACGCCGGCTCGCCCGCACCCTGGCCGAGCGCGAAAATCAGATTGTTGCGGACCTGCTGGGCGTAGCGCGTGTTGACCGGCTTGACCGAGATGGACCCGAGTTCGGCGGCAGCGCCAACTTGCGAACCGGCCGACAGCGGCGCGCTCGAATAGAGCGGGCGCACCGTGCAGGCCGAAACCAGCGCAACCGAAGCGACCAGCCCATACAGCGCGGCACGGCGCAGCAAGTGCGTCACTTCTGTCTTCCTCGGATCAGGCAACGACATTGACGATCCTCTGCGGGACGATGATCACCTTGCGCGGTGCCTTACCTTCGAGCGCTTTCTGCACGAAGTCGAGAGCCAGAACCGCTTTTTCGACGGCACCTTGGTCCGCGTCGCGGGCAATTGTCAAATCGCCGCGCTTCTTGCCGTTGACCTGGACCGGCAGCACGATCTCGCTGTCGACGACAAGCGACGGATCAAAGACAGGCCAGGGCCGTTCGGCGACCAGATCGGTGCCGCCGAGCGCCTGCCAGCATTCCTCGGCCAGATGCGGCATGACCGGCGCAATCAAATGCACGAGGATGTCGACGGCTTGCCGGCAAGAAGCCTTGAGCGCCGGATCGGCCTTGCCTTCGGCCGCCTCGTTGAGCGGCGTGTTGAGCGCATTGGCGAGTTCGTAGATGCGGGCGATGGCGCGGTTGAAGGCGAGCTTTTCAATGTCCTCGCCCACCGATTTCAGGATCTTGTGCGCGGCCTTGGAAACAATCCCTGCCTCGCCCTGCTTCGCCGCTGCCGGCTGGATTCCGGCGAGCGATTCGGCGGCTGTCGACACCAGGCGCCAGATGCGCTGGATGAAGCGGTGCGCGCCGGCGGCGCCCTCGTCGGTCCATTCGACGTCACGTTCGGGCGGCGAGTCCGACAGCATGAACCAGCGCGCGGTGTCGGCGCCGTAGCCGTCGGTGATCTCTTCGGGGCTCACCGTGTTCTTCTTCGACTTCGACATTTTTTCGAGCGGGCCGATCACCGCCTCTTCGCCGGTCGCGATTTCTATGGCGCGGCGCTTGCCATCGACGTCCTCCAGCCGCACCTCGCTGGGCGCAAGCCAGCGGCTGTTCGCGCCACTGCCGACCCGATAGGTCTCGTGCACCACCATGCCTTGCGTGAACAGGCCCCTGAACGGCTCGGCGAGGTCGACATGGCCGGTCTCACGCATGGCGCGGGTGAAGAAGCGCGAATAGAGCAGGTGTAAAATGGCGTGCTCGATGCCGCCAATATACTGGTCGACCGGCAGCCATTCGGTAGCTGCCTTGGGATCGGTTGGGTCGTTCGCCCGGGGCGCGGTGAAGCGCGCGAAATACCACGACGAATCGACGAACGTGTCCATCGTGTCGGTTTCGCGGCGTGCATCCTTGCCGCATTGCGGGCATTTGACATGCCGCCATGTCGGATGGCGATCGAGCGGATTGCCCGGCCGGTCGAACTCGATGTCGTCGGGAAGCTTGACCGGCAGGTCCGCCTTCGGCACCGGCACCACGCCGCAATCCTCGCAATGGATCATCGGGATCGGGCAGCCCCAGTAGCGCTGGCGCGAAATGCCCCAGTCGCGCAGGCGGAAGTTGACCTTGCGCTCGGCCATCGGCCGGTTGCCGATGGTCTTTTGTTCCAGCAGCTTGGCCACTTCGTCGAACGCCTGATCAGGCTTCATGCCGTCGAGGAAGCGCGAATTGATCATCACGCCGTCGCCGACATAGGCCTCGTCGATGATCTGAAAGTTTCCCTGGATCTCGCCTTCCGGCATCACCACCGGAATGACCGGCAGCCCATATCTGTTAGCGAAGTCGAGGTCGCGCTGGTCACCGGACGGGCAACCGAATATGGCGCCGGTGCCGTACTCCATCAGCACGAAATTGGCGACATAGACAGGCAGCGTCCAGTTCGCATCGAACGGATGGACGACTCGTATACCGGTATCCATGCCCTTTTTTTCGGCCGTTTCCAGCGCCGCCACCGAAGTGCCCATGTGGCGAACCTCGTCGATGAACTTGGCCAGCGCCGGATTGTTTTCGACCGCCTTCTTGGCCAGCGGATGGTCAACTGCGACCGCCATGAAGGAGGCGCCGAAGATGGTGTCAGGCCGCGTCGTGTAGACCTCCAGCTCATCCTCGCCAGCAATCGGCGCGGCCAGCGGCCAGCGGATCAGCAGGCCTTCCGAACGGCCGATCCAGTTCGCCTGCATCAGCTTCACTTTTTCCGGCCATTCGTCGAGGCCTTCCAGCGAGTCCAGCAGGTCCTGCGCATAGTCGGTGATCTTGAAGAACCACTGCGTCAGCTCGCGCTGTTCGACCAGCGCACCGGAGCGCCAGCCGCGTCCGTCGATGACCTGCTCGTTGGCAAGCACCGTCATGTCCTCCGGATCCCAGTTGACCTTGGAGGATTTGCGCGTCACCAGCCCCTTCTCGACGAAATCGAGGAACAGCATCTGCTGGCGGTGGTAGTAGTCAACATCGCAGGTGGCGAATTCGCGCGCCCAGTCGAGCGACAGGCCCATGACCTTGAGCTGCTCGCGCATGGCGGCGATGTTCTGATAGGTCCAGTCCTTGGGATGGACCTTGTTCTGCATCGCCGCGTTCTCGGCCGGCATGCCGAAGGCGTCCCAGCCCATCGGGTGCAGCACGTTGAAACCCTTGGCCCGCTTGTAGCGCGCCACCACGTCGCCCATCGTGTAGTTGCGGGTATGGCCGATATGGATGCGCCCCGACGGATACGGAAACATCTCGAGCACGTAGTATTTCGGACGCGGGTCGTCGTTGTCAGCCTCGAACAGCTTCTTGGCGTCCCAGGCCTTCTGCCATTTGGGCTCTGATGCGCGCGGATTGTATCGTTCGGTTGCCATTGGGTGTTTTTCACTTAAAAAGCATGCGCGAACAGCCGGACACGCCCGGCGGCTCAGGAAATGTCGTCGCGGTGTTCACCATGGATTGCCGGACCCGTCAACTGCGACGCCCCGGCCAGGACAAAAACCAGAGTCAGGATATAGGCATGGCGAGCGCCGTCGAACAGTTTTTCACGGTCAAGGCGAGGATCGCCGCCGCCGAGCGCGAGGCAGGACGGCAAGCCGGCGCGGTGACGCTGGTCGCGGTCTCGAAGACCTTCAGCGCCGACGATATCCGCCCGGTCATCGACGCCGGGCAGCGCGTCTTCGGCGAGAACCGCGTCCAGGAAGCACAAGCCAAATGGCCAGCGCTGAAGCAAGCCTTCCCCGACATCGAGCTGCACCTGATCGGTCCGCTGCAATCGAACAAGACGAAGGAAGCAGTCGCCCTGTTCGACGTCATCGAGACGGTCGATCGCGAGAAGATCGCCGCCGAACTCGCCAAGGAAATCGCCAGGCAAGGCCGGTCACCAAAACTCTACGTTCAGGTCAACACCGGCTCGGAACCGCAAAAGGCAGGCATCGAGCCGCGCGAAGCCGTACCCTTCGTTACGCGCTGCCGCGAGGTTCATGGCCTCGCCATCGAAGGCCTGATGTGCATTCCGCCGGCCGATGAGAATCCCGGCCCGCATTTCGCGCTGCTGGAAAAGCTCGGCACGGAGGCAGGGGTGGAGGCGCTCTCGATGGGCATGTCCGGCGACTATGAAACCGCGATCGCCTTCGGTGCAACCAGCATTAGGGTCGGCTCGGCGATCTTCGGCAGCCGCTAGCGGGCATTTTAGCGGCAGTTTAGTGATCAGCCTGTTCCCCGTTGCACCGGATCGTCGGTCGCGGCGCTCGGTCCAGAACCACCAGGCCGTTACGCCAACATATAGAAACGAAACGTATCGTTCCTATATCGACGGATCATTCCAAAACTTTCCGGAGCCACCATGCGTTACAATCAACTTGGAAACACGGGGATGTTTGTCTCCGAACTGTGTCTCGGCACCATGACCTTCGGCGCCGCCGACCAAAACAACCAATGGGGCCTGATCGCCAGCCTCGACCAGGATGGCGTCGACAGGATCGTCCAGCGCTCGCTCGCCGCCGGCATCAATTTCTTCGACACGGCCGATGTCTATTCCTTCGGCGCATCGGAACGATTTCTCGGCCAGTCGCTGCGCAATCTCGGCATCGAGCGGCAGGACGTGATCATCGCCACCAAAGTCTATGGCGCCATGGGCGACGGCCCCAACCAGCGCGGCTCCTCGCGCGGCCACATCATGGATTCGGTCGACGGCAGTCTCGAACGGCTGCAACTGGACCATATCGATCTCTATCAGTTGCACGGCACCGACGCGGCAACGCCGATCGACGAGACGCTCAGGGCGCTCGACGATCTGGTTGCCAGCGGTAAGGTCCGCTATGTCGGCGTCTCGAACTGGGCGGCCTGGCGCATCGCCAAGGCATTGGGCATCGCCGAACGCAAGGGCTTTGCCCGTTTTGAGACGGTTCAGTCCTACTATTCGATCGCCGGCCGCGATCTGGAGCGCGAGATCGTGCCGCTGCTCAACGAGGAGAAGCTTGGGCTGATGGTCTGGTCGCCGATGGCGGGCGGGCTGCTTTCCGGCAAATACGGACCCGGCGCGCCCGGCAATGGCGAGGGCCGCCGCGCCAGCTTCAATTTCCCGCCGGTCAATGAAGACCGCGCCTGGGCGGCGGTCGCCGTCATGCGCGAGATCGCCGGCAAGCACGGCGCCAGCGTCGCCACGGTGGCACTTGGCTATGTCTTGGCCAAGCCTTTCGTGATGAGCGTGATCATCGGCGCCAGCCGCATGGAGCAGCTCGAACAGAACCTTGCCGCCACCGCGTTGAAGCTCGACAGCGACGATCTTGCTCGTCTCGACGAAGTCAGCGCGCTGCCATCCGAATATCCGGGCTGGATGCTCGAGCGCCAGGCGGCTGGCCGGCGTCCGGCACCCTTTGCGGCGAAAAAGTAACTCAATCTCATCTTCGATTTCGGGAGCCGGCGGGCTCCCGATCTTTTGGGCTCAGCTCAGCCGGACCGTCTCGACAAGAAAGTCGAGAAAGGCCCGCACTCGCGCCGGCAAATGTTTGCCCTGGCCGACGTAAACAGCATGGGTAAGCTCCTCGTCGCCGGGGTTGAAGTCCTCCAGAAGCGGGACCAGCCGACCGGCGGCGATGTCGGGCTCCACATGCCAGCGCGCCAGCCGGGCGATGCCAGCGCCCGAGAGCGCCATCAGCCGCATCGCCTCGCCGTCGCTGACCAGCGCGTTTCCGGTGATCGGGACGATGAGGGCCTCGCCGGCCGAACCGACGAAGGGCCAACCGTCGACATGACGCATGAAGCAGAAACCCATCCGATTGTGATGATCGAGATCGGCCGGCGTTTGGAGCGCGCCATGCGTCCTGATGTACGATGGCGCGGCGACGACGACCAGCCGGCTCTGCCCGAGCTTGCGCGCCACCAAACGTGACTCGCCGAGCGGCCCGGCGCGGATGGCGACATCGGCGCGCTCCTCCATCAGGTCGATGACATTGTCGGTCAAAACCAGATCGATGGCGACTTCCGGATAGCGTTCGAGAAAGCGCGGCAACAGCGGGATCAGCCGGTGCTGCCCGAACGGCACGTAGCTGTTGACCCGCAGCCGGCCGCGCGGCGCAGCACCAGCTGCCGCCTCGCGCTCGGCTGCCGCCATGTCGGCCAGGATGCGCACGCCGCTGTCGAAGAACGCCGCTCCCTCCGGTGTCAGTTGCAGCTTGCGCGTCGAACGGCTGATCAGCCGCGCGCCAAGCCGCGCCTCAAGCCGCGCAATCAGCTTGCTCACCGCCGACGGCGTCATCCGCAGCATCCGCGCCGCAGCCGAAAAACTGCCCGCTTCGACGACACGGACAAACACTTCGATCTCGCCGGAGCGGTTGATGTCAGGCCTCGCCATTCGTGAATCTATTTCACAGATAATGTGCCCGACGCAAGGCTGGTTCACAGCACATGGCAACACGATCTTCCGGGTCGGGACGCAGGAGGACACGGCGTCCTGTCGTCAAAACTGCTGTCATCGGAGTGGGAACCGCAATGCCTCTTGCACTTTATGCTCTCGCCGCCGGTGCGTTCGGCATCGGTGTCACCGAATTCGTCATTATGGGCCTGCTGCTCGACGTCAGCACCTATCTCGGCGTCTCGATCTCGGCCGCCGGCCAGTTGATCTCCGGCTATGCGCTGGGCGTCGTCATCGGCGCGCCGCTGCTGACGATCGCCACCGGCCGCTGGCCGCGCAAGACCGTGCTTCTGGTGCTGATGGCGGTCTTCACGCTGGGCAACCTCGCCTGCGCGCTGGCCCCCGACTACTGGACGCTGATGGCTGCCCGTGTGCTCACCGCCTTCGCCCACGGCACCTTCTTCGGCGTTGGTGCGGTGGTTGCGACCGGGCTGGTCGCCCCCAACAGGAAGGCCTCGGCGATCGCCCTGATGTTCACCGGCCTGACCATCGCCAACATCCTCGGCGTGCCCTTCGGCACCTGGCTCGGCCAGGCCTTCGGCTGGCGGGCGACCTTCTGGGCTGTAACCCTGGTCGGCATCGTCGTCTTCGCCATCATTCTCCTGCTGGTGCCGCGCAGCCCGGCAGCGCTGGAAAAGAGCGACCTGCGCGGCGATCTCGCCGTGCTCGGCCGCGCCCCGGTTCTGCTTGGCTTCGCCACCACCGTGCTTGGCTATGCCGGCGTCTTCGCCGTCTTCACCTATATCGCCCCCTTGCTGACCGAGATCACCGGTTTTGCGGAAGCGGCGGTGTCGCCGATCCTGCTTGTCTTCGGCGGCGGCCTCATCGCCGGCAATCTCGCCGGCGGCAAGTTCGCCGACCGCTGGCTGGTGCCTTCCGTCCTCGGCAGTCTCGTTGTGCTGGCGCTGGTGCTCGGCACGATGACCTTAGCCCTGCACAGCCGGGCGATGGCTGTCATCCATGTCGGCCTGCTCGGCGCCGCCGCCTTCGCCACCGTAGCGCCGCTGCAGATGTGGGTGCTGGAAAAGGCTGAAGGCGCCGGCCAGAGCCTCGCCTCGTCCTTCAACATCGCCGCCTTCAACCTCGGCAACGCCGCCGGCGCCTGGCTCGGCGGCATGGTCATCGCGCATGGCCCCGGCCTTGGCGCCGTCACCTGGGTCGCCGCCCTGCTGCCGCTCTCGGCGCTCGCCGTGGCGTGGCGGGCGCTGCGCCTCGATCGCCCGACGCTTGGAGAACCGGCATCTGCCCGCTCGTAGCAACCCGACGAACCCCTTAGACATCACAGGAGAAAAAGATGGATTATCGACGTCTTGGCGCCTCGGGCCTGAAGGTTCCGGCGCTCTCGTTCGGCGCTGGAACCTTCGGCGGTTCGGGGCCGCTGTTCGGCGCCTGGGGCAACAGCGATGCGACGGAAGCGCGGCGGCTGGTCGACATCTGCCTGGAGGCCGGCGTCAACCTGTTCGACACCGCCGACGTCTATTCGAACGGCGCCTCCGAGGAAGTGCTCGGCGCGGCCGTCAAGGGCCGCCGCGATGCCGTGCTGATTTCGACCAAGACCTCGCTGCCGATGGGCGACGGACCCAATGATGCCGGCTCCTCCCGATCGCGCCTCATCAACGCGGTCGAGCACGCGCTCAAGCGTCTCGGCACCGATTACATCGACCTGCTGCAGCTGCATGCTTTCGACGCCGCAACGCCGATCGAGGAGGTGCTGTCGACGCTGGACAGTCTCGTGCGCGCCGGCAAGCTGCGCCATGTCGGCGTCTCCAACTTTTCCGGCTGGCAAGTAATGAAATCGCTCGCCCTGGCGGACAAGCACGGCTACCCGCGCTACGTCGCCCATCAGGTCTACTATTCGCTGGTCGGGCGCGACTATGAATGGGAGTTGATGCCGCTCGGCCTCGACCAGGGCGTTGGCGCGCTGGTATGGAGCCCGCTCGGCTGGGGCCGCCTGACCGGCAAGATCCGCCGCGGCGAGCCACTGCCGGAAAAAAGCCGGCTGCACGACACCGCAAGCTTCGGGCCGCCGGTCGAAGACGAGTTGCTCTACAGGGTTGTCGATGCGCTCGAAGCCGTGGCCAGGGAAACCGGCAAGACCGTGCCGCAGATCGCCATCAACTGGTTGCTGCAGCGGCCGACCGTCGCCTCGGTCATTATCGGGGCGCGCACCGAGGAACAGCTGCGCCAGAATCTTGGTGCCGTCGGTTGGTCATTGACATCCGACCAGATCAAGACGCTCGACGCGGCAAGCGCGGTGACCGCAGCCTATCCGTATTTTCCGTATCGCCGGCAGGAGGGTTTTGCCCGGCTGAGCCAGCCTGCGGTCTGAGAGTCTCGATCGCTCGTTCGGGTGACCATCATAAACATTCGGGACTAGCCGAAGCCTCCCCAACTTCGTCATCCCTGGGCGGAGCAAGGAGCGAAGCGACGCGGCGCAGACCCCAGGATGACGAAGCTCCGAGATGTTTCCGCCAATCACCAAGGCATGCGGAATCCATCATGCAAGCAGCCCGCCAGAACCTGCGCCGTTGCCCTAATGCAGCACGAACTCGCCATCGAGCTTCCGCCACTCATTGGGCGCGATCAGCTTCTGGTGCGTATAGCTCACCGAATGCAGCGGACCATCGAGCTTGGCCTGCCAGAACTCGATGAACCGGATCAGCACCGGAAATTTCGGAGCGATGTCGTAGTCCTGCCAGATGAAGCTCTGCAGCAGATGCGGATGATCGGGAAAATGATAAAGGATTTTGGCCGTGGTCAAGCCATAGCCCTTGAGCATCAGGTCCATTTCGGAATGGTCACGCATCGCGGTCCCCCGGTTGATTCTCCTTCCTCCCAATTTGAAATTGTGCCCGCAATTTGCTTAATCGTCTATTGATATTTCGTAGTTAGAGGCCGGATTTACGACACAAAAACATGCAGTTAGCAGCGATCGTGGTCGAGTGCTGATAGCTGCAACTCAAATCTCTGCGGCATCCCGCCGCGCGAATCCAACGTCTAATGTTGCCGTCACCGCGGAACTGTTAATAATGCGCGCGAATTCGCGGCCGCTTCGCCGCGATGCCGCCGGCGGTCAAGCCGGGCGGCCTGGTTTCGGGAGGAAAGCAAAGATATGTCCGAGGTTCATGTCCATCGCGTCCAGCCGGCGTGGAAGAAGAATGCGCTGATCGATAAAGACACCTATTTGAAATGGTACGCCGACAGCGTGAAGAACCCGGACAAGTTCTGGGGCAAGCACGGCAAGCGCATCGACTGGTTCAAGCCCTACAGCAAGGTCAAGAACACCTCCTTCGACGGCAAGGTCTCGATCAAATGGTTCGAGGATGGCGAGACCAATGTTTCCTGGAACTGCATCGACCGGCATCTGAAGAAGCGCGGCGACCAGACCGCCATCATCTGGGAAGGCGACAATCCCTACGATGACAGGAAGATCACCTATAACGAGCTCCACTCGCATGTCTGCCGGCTCGCCAATGTGATGAAGAAGCACGGCGTCAAAAAAGGCGACCGCGTCACCATCTACATGCCGATGATCCCGGAAGCCGCCTATGCGATGCTTGCCTGCACGCGCATCGGCGCCATCCATTCGGTGGTCTTCGGCGGCTTCTCACCGGACGCGCTGGCGGGCCGCATCGACGACTGCAAATCAAGCTTCGTGATCACCGCCGACGAGGGCCTGCGCGGCGGCAAGCCGATCCCGTTGAAGGACAACACCGACAAGGCGATCGAGATCGCCGCCAAGGCCGGAACGAAAGTCGAAAAGGTCGTCGTCGTGCGCCGCACCGGCGGCAAGACCGGCTGGGTGGCCGGACGCGACGTCTGGTACCATGACGAGATCGCGACGGTTAAGGCGGAATGCAAGCCGGAGAAGATGAAGGCCGAGGACCCGCTGTTCATCCTCTACACATCGGGCTCGACCGGCAAGCCGAAGGGCGTTCTGCACACCACGGCCGGCTATCTCGTCTACGTCTCGATGACCCACCAATATGTCTTCGACTATCACGACGGCGACATCTACTGGTGCACCGCCGATGTCGGCTGGGTCACCGGTCACAGCTATATCGTCTACGGGCCGCTCGCCAACGGCGCCACCACGCTGATGTTCGAAGGCGTGCCGAACTATCCCTCGCAATCCCGCTTCTGGGAGGTCATCGACAAGCACAAGGTCAACATCTTCTACACCGCGCCGACGGCGTTGCGCGCCCTGATGGGCGCCGGCGACGCCCATGTCGCCAAAACCTCGCGCAAATCGTTGCGCGTGCTCGGCACGGTCGGCGAGCCGATCAATCCGGAAGCCTGGGAGTGGTATTTCAACATCGTCGGTAACGGCAAGGTGCCGATTGTCGACACCTGGTGGCAGACCGAGACCGGCGGCATCCTGATCACGCCGCTGCCCGGCGCCACCCCGCTCAAGGCAGGTTCGGCGACGCTGCCGTTCTTCGGCGTCAAGCCGCAACTGGTCGACGGCGACGGCAAGGAGCTGGAAGGCGTTGCCAGCGGCAACCTCTGCATCGCCGATTCGTGGCCGGGCCAGATGCGCACCGTCTACGGCGACCACGAGCGCTTCGTGCAGACCTATTTTTCCACTTACAAGGGCAAATATTTTACCGGCGACGGCTGCCGCCGCGACGCCGACGGCTACTACTGGATCACCGGCCGGGTCGACGACGTCATCAACGTCTCCGGCCACCGCATGGGCACGGCCGAGGTCGAATCGGCGCTGGTTTCGCACGAGAAAGTCTCCGAAGCCGCCGTCGTCGGCTACCCCCACGACATCAAGGGCCAGGGCATCTACTGCTACGTCACATTGATGGCCGGCGAGAAGCCGGACGAGGCGTTGCGCAAGGAACTTGTCACCCACGTCCGCAAGGACATCGGCGCCATCGCCACGCCCGACAAGATCCAGTTCGCTCCGGGCCTGCCGAAAACCCGATCGGGCAAGATTATGCGTCGCATCCTGCGCAAGATCGCCGAGGACGATTTTGCCGCGCTCGGCGATACCTCGACGCTGGCCGACCCGGCGGTCGTCGACGACCTCATCGCCAACCGGCAGAACAAGCGGGCATAAGAAACATCCGGTCGACGGTCGTCGGAAACCCCATCGGATGAGATCGGCTCGCTGGCGCTCTACTGATAAAGGTCCGCCCGCGTCGGCGGCAGTCCGCTCGGGCCCCGCGCGCGCTTGGTGACGACGGTCTGGAAAATCTGCGCCGAGGCGCGTTCGAAAGTGATCGAGCAGCCGGTGAGATAAAGCAGCCAGAGGCGCGCCTTGGCTTCGCCGACCTCGGCGATCGCTTCGTCGAAGCGTGCGTGGAGGCGCTCGGCCCACAGACGGCAGGTGCGGGCGTAGTGCTCGCGCAAATTCTCGACATCGTAGACAAGAAAGCCGTGCGCTTCGAGATTGCCAAGCGTCATGCCGATCGTGTCGAGTTCGCCGCCGGGAAAGATGTATTTGATCAGCGCTTTGAATTCCGGGCCCTTGCGCAAGGTCTTCTTGATGCTGCCCTTGTCGCGCCGGGTGATGGCGTGATGCAGATAGATGCCGCCCGGCTTGAGCAGGCGACGAATGGTCGAGAAATAGGCGGCGTGGTTGGCCAGCCCCAGATGCTCGAACATGCCGATCGACGAGATCTTGTCGAAGGAGCCGGACAGCTCGGCATAGGACTTTATCTCGATGGTGATGCGATCCTCCAGTCCCTCAGCACGGATGCGCTCGCGGGCGAGCTGGGTCTGGGCTTCCGACAGCGAGACGCCATGGCCGACGACGCCGTAATTTTTCGCGGCATGGATGAGCATGGCTCCCCAGCCGCAGCCGATGTCGAGCAGCCTTTCGCCGGGCTTCAGCCGGAGCTTGCGGCAGATATGATCGAGCTTGTCTTTCTGCGCCTGGTCGATGCCATTGGCGAAATCGGTGAAATAGCCGCAGCTATAGACCATGCGTTCATCGAGGAAGAGCCGGTAGAAGGCGTTCGAAATGTCGTAGTGGTGCTGGATTGCTTGCCTGTTCGACCCGCTGACGAAGGGGTTGCGCCCAGAAAGGTCGGTCCGCGCCGTCATCTGTTTTCTCGAAAACAGCACGGCCGGCAGGTCGCGCAGGACCGCGAGCTTGGGCAACGACTTGAGCTTCGCCCTGAGCTTGCCCTGCGCAGGCAGAGCGTAGAAATCGAACAGCGACCCGTCTTCCACGTCGATGGTCTTGGAAATCCACATTTCGATCAGCGTCGAGAGGTTGGGCCGCCGCATCACCTGCCAGACGATGTCCTGGTCGTTGATGGTGACCACGGGGCCGGTGGCGGGGCCGATCCGCTCGCCGTTCCACAGCTTGACCGCGAAACCCGGCTTCAACGTCTCGATAACCGTTCGAACGATCCGTGCGGCTCTCTCGGCTGCCTCCATCCCCGTTCCTCCTGCTCAGCCCCTGACGATCCGGCAGCGACATTGCCTGTCCGATCGGATAGCCGCAAGCAGTTAGCGGCAAACGCGCACCGCATTTTCACGATGGCGCCTTGCCATTTGCAGATCGACACCCCATCATGAGGGCGTGTTCAACAAATCGAAAGGAGGTGATCCGATGTCGAGTGATTTCGTTTTCCAGAACGTGGCCTCAGCGGATTGCACTTTCGGGAAGCAGTCTTCCCGTTAAGGCGCGAGATGCGCGGCTGGCGACGCCTGGAGCGCCGCGCGTCCTTTGGATGCGCAAAGGACGCTCCAGCACTTTAAGTCACGTCGCCGCCATGAGCCGCGCCATGGACGGAAACACGGAAGGCCGCCGGCTTCGCAAGAAGCGGCGGCCTTTTCCTTTGGGTGTTCGTGTATTCGCCGCCGTCGGGGAAAATCAGCGTTTGATGGCAAGCTTCTCGATATTCTTGCTGATCTCCTTGAAGGCGGTTGCCAGCTCCGTGCCGGTGGCGGCCTCGTAGTAGTGCTTCAGCGAGGACGTGTCCGCTGTAGAGCAATTCTTGAGCACGCTCTTTGCCTGATCCCGCTCGGTCGCCGTCATGGTCGGATCGTTCAGGTCGAAGCCGATCGTGAATATCTCAATCCCATCGCGCTTCATGTTGGCGCAGATGGCTTCGGCATTCTTTCGCGAGGTCTGGCCCTGACCCTGCGAGCTGGGCGCACCGGGTCCCTTGGCAAAAGCAGTGTTGAATTGGCCGTCGGTCATCAGGATGGCGATCTTGGCCACCCTTCTTTTGTCGAAATTGGCGGGGCCTGCACCCAGACCGGCATCGGCAATCGCCGAGCGCCACGACGGCGAAAGCATGTAATAGCCCCATTGCGCGGCGATACCGCCGGCCGTAACGCCATCCGCCCTGAAATCGTCGATTGTGTTGAGCAGTTTGTCTTTGTCGGCGGTCAGGGGGATGAGCTCGGCGGACGGGCAGCTGCGCATATTGTGGTCCCGATTGACTTTGGCCAGATAGGTTTTGCCGTTGTTGTCCAGGCGCGGCGTGTAAGGGCCGTCGGCCGAATAATCGGCGTAACCATCCCTGTCCTTGCGTTCAGTGGCACATTTGTCGGACGCCAATGTCAAGGACACCGAGACCGGAGCATCGATCGGGGGCGGCACCTTTGATCCATATCTCGTCTCGACGAATACCGCGCTGGCCAGACCGCCTGTGTTGACGGCTTCGGCGTAGGGAACGATGGCGATGCGTACGCGGGGATTGTTCTCGTCGCGGTTCCATTTGAGCAGGTCTTCCACAGCTCCTGAAGCCGCGTCCCGCAGGTCGCCAATTTTGTCGGTCTTCTTATACCAGCTTTCCTCCATCGATCCGGTCACGTCGAGCATCATAGCCACTTCAATCTGCCTGTCCGAATAGAGTGCTGTCGTCGATACCGTGACACGCTGGATATCGCCCATGCCGAAGATCGGAAAATAAAGGCCGACATTGACATGCACGTCCGCCTGAACCGTGTTGGCGGTCCTGTCGATGGTCAATTTGTCGAGGACGATCCGATCAGCCCGTAGCATGCCCGCTCGGCTGTTGGCATCGAAAAACGCCTGCACCGACTTGTTGGCGTCGGCCTCGTTGATGACGCCGGTGGTCAGGTCGCGTGCCGTCGAGGTCACCGCCGCATCGACCACGCCTTGCAAGCTCGACTTGGCGTTGTAGAGCTGGGAAACATTGACGGCAAAGCCAACGCCAAGCGCCAGCACCGACGCAACCATGCCGAACAGAACCGCCAAATTTCCGCTTCGATCTCGGGCAAAGCCGCCGATCGCGTGAACAAGACCCCCAAAACGCCGCATGCTCGCCTCCATTCGCCACGACTCGAGCCGTGTGAAGGCCACATTGCAGGATTCCGGCCGGACGGCGTCGTCATCGCAGCAAAAGCCGGCGGCTCATCGTCAAGCCATTGTTTTTGCTTGGTTTCGAAAAGCGGCAAGGTAAACATAAGGTAAACGACAAGCCGCTGCGGCAGTTTCGTTTACGAAGCGCTTACCATGATCCAGCCGCCTGCCGTGGAGCACAAGAGAGCCCGATCCCGATCCGGCACAGAGGGTCTGTGCCGTAGCGGATCAGCGGCGTCTGCCGTGCGATGGTCGCCGAAAGCGGGAAGAGCGGCAACCTACTGGATGCAGCGAGTTCAAGCAGGCATAAGCAAATAAACATATGTCTCTGAAGTAATAATGTCAGCAATACGGGCATGTGCTGCAGCGCGCGAAGAATCGGGTGCGTTGCAATATTTCCCTTTCTTTGAGGATCTGATATCTTGAACAGGCGCTGGAGTTCTTAGACGCCCTTGTCCAGCGCCGGGAGGAACCGACTAAGCGTCTGGAATAATTGATGAAAATTTAAAATCGTTACCCTGAGGTTAACGATCGGTTAACCTCGTCTTGACTCCTGGCGCTGTCACGCTATGCAAGAGTTGACGCCAGAATGAAGAAACCGTCGCTAAGCTGGGGAGCCGCGACGGTTTCAGAAGTTCTGGACCCGCAAAGATTGATCGTCGAGCGCGGGGCACAGGGATATTTACAATCGTGTTGAATCAAAAAAACACGCTGTGGTCAAGCTCGACGTTCGTATGCCAGCAAATGGAGAGATCCAATGGCAGCACGACCGTACCCCTCGTACTGGATGTACAGGGATAGCAAAAAGGAATGGCGCTGGACGTATGAAGCGTCCAACGCCGAAACGATCGCGGTGAGTAGCGAAGGCTACAAGAATCGCGCCGATTGCCGACGCGGCATTGACATTATGAAGGGCTCGTCTGCTAGCCCTGTCTGGATGCCGAGCGAGTTGGTCGACGCGACATAATCGGAGGTAGGAAGTCCGGCTCCGGGCCGGACTTCCGTTTCGCCGGAAGAAGTGCAGCAGTGTGGGCAAACCGCGTCGTTCGGCCAATCTGGCCACCGCAACTTCCAACCGACGGCGTGATCGTGAAAGCGGCGGTCGGATACTATGCCAGCATCTGCGCGCTGGCCGTCCTGTCGACGCTGCGATGGGGCGGGTTGAACAGATTGCTTTCCTGCTCGTAGGTCCAGACCTTGAACAGGCTGAGCCGGTGCGGGCCGAAACTGTGCAGCAGCGGCACGTCGGTCGCGTCGCGACCGCGCGCGATGACGACGCGGCCGATCCTCGGCATGTTGTGGCGGGGGTCGAACGTGTACCACTTGCCGTCGAGGAACACTTCCAGCCACGCCGAAAAATCCATCGGTGCCGGGTCGACCGGCACGCCGATGTCGCCGAGATAACCGTTCACGTAGCGGGCTGGGATGTTCATGCAGCGGCAGAGCGTGATCGCCAGATGAGCGAAGTCGCGGCAGACGCCGACGCGCTCCTCATGCGCCTGCGCCGCCGTGCGGGTCGGGCGCGCATAGCCGTAGCCGAACGACAGACGGTTGTGGACATAGTCGACGATCGCCTGCACCCGAGGCCAGCCGGATGGAACAGGCCCGAAAAGCTGCCAGGCCAGAGCGCTGAGATGATCGGTTTCGCAATAGCGACTGCCGAGCAGATAACAGAGCACCTCGTCGGGCAACTCCGCCACCGGCACTTCCCTGGCCAGCGTGTTGACCTCGTCGGTCCCGCCGCTGTCCTCGACGACGGCGTCGTAAAGAATACGAAAGCCTCCGCCAGGCGCGGTGAAGCGGCGGCAGGTGTTGCCATAAAGATCGTGATAGAGCCTGGTTGGGACGGAGGGCGAGGTCAGCACGCGCGTTTGCCGCTTGATGTCGGCCTGGCGCTGCTTGTGGATCTCGAGCAGCGAAATCACCGGGGTGGATTCAGCACAGTCGATGGCGATTTCGTAGCCGAGCCGAATCAGCATTGCGGTTCCCCTCTTGTGAGTGTCGTGGAAGGCGATTGGATTAACGCGAGATGGCCGGCCGTGGTTCCCTGGTCTGTCGAAAAAGGCGATCTCGTGCCTTCCCATGCCGCCGGTGCGACGTTACGGTCGATCGACAGGCTTTGGTTCCTTCCGAAACAACTTGGGATAGCAGATGTTCGCAGGCAGAAAATTCGCAGCCTTGCTGTTCGACATGGACGGCACGGTGGTCAATTCGATTGCCGCGGCAGAAAGGGTCTGGGCAGATTGGGCACGCCGGCAAGATCTCGACGTTGCCGCATTCCTGCCAACGATCCACGGCGTGCGGGCGATCGAGACCATCGCTCGGCTGGCGCTTCCAGGCGTCGACCCGATGCGTGAAGCCGATGCGCTTCTGCAGGCCGAGGTGGCCGATATCGACGGCATCCTTCCGATCGCCGGCGCCGCGGCGTTTCTGGCGTCGCTGCCACCCGATCGCTGGGCAATCGTCACTTCGGCGCCGCGCGAGCTGGCTCTGCTGCGCATCGCCGCCGCCGGCATCCCGCTTCCCGCCACCCTTGTCGCGGCCGAGGACGTTTCCCGCGGCAAGCCAGCGCCGGATTGCTTCCGGCTGGCTGCCGAGCGGCTGGGCGTCGACGCGCGCGACTGCCTCGTTTTCGAAGATGCGCCCGCCGGGATAGCGGCGGCCGAGGCCGCGGGAGCCACCGTCGTGGTGATCAGCGCCACGCACCAGCATCCGTTGCAAACGCCGCATGCTGCGATCGCCGGTTATGACGGGATCGGCGTCACCGTCGACGACCGCGGCTGGATTGTCCTCGGCGCGGAGCGCGCTGCTGCCTAGGGTATGTTGAGATTCAGGTCAGGCCGAGCCGGAGTCGAAGACGGGCGCGAAGCGACCAGATTAGGTGGGTTCCGAGAACCGGAACGGAGCGGACTTTCAGGTCCGTGAGAAGCGCAGGAATCCGCTGTTCGCAGGCCGGCATCACCTGAATATCGACATACCCTTAGAAATCGCTGGCCCTTAGAAATCGCTGGTCAGGCCCTTCACTTCCCAATCGCCATAGCGGCCGGGTTCCCTGCCGCCACGGCCGCCGAGTTCCCGGGGCATCGCGGCTTCCTGCTGGCGATAGTGTTCGCGCCGTGCTTCCGCTTCCGCCAAAGCGCGGCGGGCTGCCGGTGTCAGCGTCCTTTGCGGCACGTCTTGACCGGGGCCGGCGTCTGCATTGCTGGTTCCGCCCGATATATTGGCTTCGTCGATCATGCGATATTCCCGGCGATTGAAACCGGCCCCAATTGAAACAGGACCATACGTTTCCCATCATATAGCGATGAGCCGACAAGGATCGACCCTTTTTCCGAAAGGCCGGCAGAAACGGAGCAGACAATGAACACACTTCGCACCGCCATGCTTTTGGCAGCGATGACCGCGCTGTTCATGGGCGTCGGCTATCTGATCGGCGGATCGGGCGGCATGGTGATCGCCTTGCTGATTGCCGCCGCGATGAACCTGTTCAGCTATTGGAACGCCGACAAGATGGTGCTGTCGATGAACCGCGCCGTCGAGGTCGACGAAAGGAACGCCCCGGAATATTACGCCATCGTGCAGAGCCTCGCCAGACAGGCCGGCCTGCCGATGCCGAAAACCTATCTGATCGACAACCCGCAGCCCAACGCTTTCGCCACCGGCCGCAACCCCCAGAATGCCGCGGTCGCCGCCACCACCGGACTGCTGCAGCAACTGTCGCACGAGGAAGTCACGGCGGTAATGGCGCATGAGCTCGCCCATGTGCAGCACCGCGACACGCTGACCATGACAATCGTCGCCACGCTTGCCGGTGCGATCTCGATGCTCGGCAATTTCGCCTTCTTTTTCGGCGGCAATCGCGACAACAACAATTCGCTTGGCATTATCGGTGTGCTGGTGGCGATGATCGTGGCGCCCTTTGCCGCGATGATCGTGCAGATGGCGGTCAGCCGCACCCGCGAATACGAGGCCGACCGGCGCGGCGCCGAGATCTGTGGACAGCCGCTCTGGCTTGCCTCGGCCCTTGACAAGATCGCTCGCGGCGCCGAACGCATCCGCAACCCGGATGCCGAGCGCAATCCGGCAACTGCCCACCTCTTCATCATCAATCCTCTTTCCGGCGAGCGCATGGACAGCCTGTTTTCGACCCACCCGAGCACCGACAACCGCATCGCCGCCCTGCAGGCGATGGCGCAGGACATGGCCGGTGGCGCATCCGCCTCCGCGCGGCCGCAAACGCCGATGCCGCGGCAGGCAGACGAACAGCGGCCATCGGGCCCGTGGGAGAAAGCTGAGCAGCCGGCTGAACCGGCCAGGCCGAAGTCCAATCCCTGGGGCCGCAATCCGACCGGACCGAAGGGTCCGTGGTCGTGAGCGAAGCGAAACGCCGGCACCGAATTTCAGGCGATCATGAACACAGTGCAGCGAGCCCCGGCGAACCTGTTGCCGGCCTTGCCGCACGCAAGGCCGCGGCACGATTGCTGGCCGCCGTCATCGATGCGAGGACGCCGCTGGACGGGCTGACCGACCACGAGAACGGCCATCCGCAATACAAGGCGCTCGACCTGCGCGACCGGGCGCTGGTGCGCGCCATACTGGTCACCGCGCTGCGCTTCCGCATGACCATATCAGGGTTGCTGGCCCGCCGCCTGGAAAAGCCGCTGCCACCCAACGCCACCGCGCTTTCGCATATCCTGCATGTAGCAGCGGCGCAGATCCTGTTCCTCGATATTCCCGACAGCGCCGCAGTCGACCTTGCCGTGACCCACTCCAAGTCCGATCCGCGCACAGTGCGCTTCTCCGGTCTCGTCAATGGCGTGCTGCGCACGCTGGCGCGATCCAAGCAGGCCGAACTGGCTGCAGCGCTTGCCGCCACCGACGAAGCGCCGAAATGGTTTTCCGACCGGCTGAAAGCCGCCTATGGCACTGAGAAAGCCAGGCAAATCCTCGCCGCCCACAGATACGAGGCGCCGGTAGACTTCACGGTCAAGACGGATCCTGCGCTGTGGGCCGAGCGGCTCGGCGGCATCGTGCTGCCGACCGGCACTGTGCGCGTGGAGAAACTCAGCGCCTCGGTCACTGAACTGCCCGGCTTTGAAGACGGCGCCTGGTGGATCCAGGATGCCGCCGCCAGCCTTCCGGCACGGCTTTTCGGCGACGTGAGGGGTTTGCGCGTCGCCGATCTCTGCGCCGCCCCCGGCGGCAAGACCGCTCAGCTCATTCTCGGCGGCGCCACGGTCACGGCGATCGATTCCTCGAAGAACCGGTTGGCGCGGCTCTCGCAAAATCTCGAACGGCTCGGTCTGTCCGCAGAAATTGTCCAGGCCGATCTGCTCAAATACGAGCCGGAACAACTGTTCGACGCCGTCCTCCTCGACGCGCCCTGCTCCTCGACCGGCACGGTGCGGCGGCATCCCGACGTGCCGTGGACGAAGACGGCGGCCGACATCGAAAAGCTCGCCAAACTGCAACGCAGCCTGCTCGCCCGCGCCGTCAGCCTGGTCAAGCCTGGCGGGCGCATCGTCTTTTCCAACTGCTCGCTCGACCCGCTCGAAGGCGAGGCGCTTCACCGCGCCTTCCTCGCCGGGACGGCTGACATTGTCGACGATCCGCTCCGCCCGGGCGAGATCGCCGGCATTGATCCGTTCCTGACGCCGCAGGGCACGCTGCGCACCACGCCCGCAGATCTGGAGCTCGGCTCACCGGAACGGTCCGGCCTGGATGGCTTCTTCGCCGCCCGCATGCGCAGACCCGGCCAACGCTGAAAGTTTGAAGACTGTTTTAGGAAGAATCCTGCGGAAAACAGGCTGAATTCCAAGGCCTCCGTGGAATTCGCCTTCGCATAAGTTCTTGAATCACATAAGCTTGTCTTCGGATTGGGCGCTACGAGGAGGGCTTTTGGCGATCGCTGCCGGCACCACGACGCGTCTATGGACGCTTGTCGCGAAGGAGTTTTGGCGCAAGACGCGCCGGCGCCTGCGTGGCGGGCCGATCCATCGCTGGCGCTACTCCGGCCGCACACCGGAACGCGTGTTGATCGCGCCGCCGGACCTGCGCCTGGCCGACCGGCAGATCGCGCTCGAGATTTATTATGGCCGCTATCCGCTGTCGGGACATCTGGTCGAAACCGGCGGCAAGTCGCCCTTCCAGATCGCCGTGGCCAATCCCGGCTGGCAAAAGGCCCTGCACGGCTTTCGCTGGCTGCGCCATATGCGCGCCGCCGGTACCGAGCTTGCCGCCGCCAATGCCCGCGCGCTGGTCTCCGACTGGATCGCCATTCATGGCAGCAATATTTCCGGTGTCGCCTGGGAGCCCGGCACGACGGCCAAGCGCGTCATTGCCTGGCTGCAGCATTCCTCGGTGGTGCTGCAGGGTGCTGAATTTCCCTTCTACCGGGCCTTCCTGAAATCGCTGGCCATGCAGATCCGCTATCTCAGGGCGATGGCACGCGAGATGCCGGACGGCAAGGACAGGCTGCGCGCCCGCATCGCGCTTGCCTTTGCCGCTCTGTCGCTACCGGCGCCGGCGTCGGCACTGCGCGGCGCGACCCGCAACCTCGCCGAGGAACTCGACCGTCAGATTCTGCCGGATGGCGGCCATATTTCCCGCAATCCGATGGCCGTGCTTGAAATCCTCGCCGACCTTCTGCCGCTGCGCCAGACTTATGCCAATCAGGCCGAAACGCCGCCGGCGGCGCTGATGGGCGCCATCGATCGCATGCTGCCGGCGCTGCGTTTCTTTCGCCACCAGGACGGCAGCCTCGCCCGCTTCAACGGCATGGGCGCGACCATCCACAACCGCATCGCCACCATTCTGCGCCACGACGACACCGCCGGCGCGCCATTGCTGCACGCACCGCATTCGGGCTACGAGCGGCTCTCCATGGGCGGCGTCACCGTGATCGCCGATACCGGCCCGCCACCGCGCATCGATGTTTCCAACGCGGCGCACGCCGGATGCCTTTCCTTCGAGCTGTCTTCCGGCCGCCGCCACTATATCGTTAACGCCGGCGTGGACACCTATGGCGCCGCCGAATTCCGGCCGCTTGCCCGCGCCACGGCCGCCCATTCGACCACCACCATCAACGACACCTCGTCGGCGCGTTTCAGCCACTCGCTGCGCGTCAACGATCTGCTCGGCACGCCGCTGATCGGCGGCCCGCAGCATGTGCCTTGCAAGCGCACCGACCAGCAAGGCAGCCAGGGTTTTCTGGCTCGCCATGACGGCTATGTCGCGCGCTTCGGCTTGCTGCATGAGCGCGAACTGAAATTGTCGACGAACGGCAATGTGCTCGCCGGCAGGGATCGCCTTCTGCGGCCGGGCAATGCTGCGATCCGCAACAACGGCCGCGATTTCGTCACCGTGCGCTTCCACATCCATCCCGACATAGGCCTGCTCAAGGACGAGCACGACCGTCTGGTGCTGACCGCCGATGAAGCCGACACATGGGTGTTCACCTGCACCGAGGTGGCGCCCGAGGTCGAAGAATCCATTTATTTCGCCGGTCTTGGCGGCCCGCGCCGCAGCCGGCAGATCGTGCTGGCCTTCAAGGCGTCAGTGATTTCCGAAGTCCATTGGCAACTGACACGGACGGCCATCGCCGGTCATCCGGCAAAAAGCTGAGACTGCGGTAGCCCTGCAGTTTGATTTCCAGGCCTCATGTGCTACGGCGCGCGGACACTGTCCCAACCAGCCGTGAAAGGCCGCCAGCCCATGGCCGTCGCCGCCAAGAACATTCCCGCGCCCGACCTCGTTCCTGTCCGTCGCGCGCTGCTTTCCGTTTTCGACAAGACCGGCCTCATCGATTTCGCCAGGGCGCTGGCCGCTGCCGGCGTCGAGCTGGTCTCCACCGGCGGCACGGCAAAGGCGATCGCCGAGGCAGGCTTGGCTGTACGCGACGTCTCCGAACTCACCGGCTTTCCCGAGATCATGGACGGCCGCGTCAAGACCCTGCATCCGTCCGTGCATGGCGCGTTGCTCGGCGTGCGCGACGATCCCGAACACGCCGCGGCGATGCGCGATCATGGCATCGAGCCAATCGATCTCGTCGTCTCCAATCTCTACCCTTTCGAGGATGTCCGCCGCTCCGGCGCCGCTTACGCCTCGATCGTCGAGAACATCGACATAGGCGGCCCGGCGATGATCCGCGCCGCCGCCAAAAACCACGCCTATGTCGCCATCGTCACCGATCCCGAGGACTATGCCTCGTTGCTCAACGCGCTGGAGATGAATTTCGGCTCGCTCTCGCTGGATTTCCGCAAGAAGCTGGCGGCCAAGGCCTTCGCCCGCACCGCGACCTATGATGCGGCGATTTCCGGCTGGTTCGCCGAAGCGCTGGAGATCGAGCATCCCACCTGGCGCGCCTTCGGCGGCAGGCTCGACCAGGTGATGCGCTACGGCGAGAACCCGCACCAGAGCGCCGGCTTCTACGTCGATGGCGACAAGCGACCGGGCGTCGCGACGGCGCGCCAGCTTCAGGGCAAGCAGCTTTCCTACAACAACATCAACGACACCGACGCCGCCTTCGAACTGGTCGGCGAGTTCGATCCGGCGCGCTCCGCCACCGTCGCCATCATCAAGCACGCCAACCCATGCGGCGTCGCCGAGGGCGCTTCGCTGAAGGCGGCCTATGCCAAAGCGCTTGCCTGCGATCCGGTGTCGGCCTTTGGCGGCATTGTCGCGATGAACCGCACCCTCGATGCCGAGGCAGCCGAAGAGATCGTCAAAACCTTCACCGAGGTCATCATCGCGCCGGGCGCCTCGGACGAAGCAATCCGCATCGTCGCCGCCAAGAAGAATCTGCGCTTGCTGGTCACCGGCGGCTTGCCCGATCCGCGCACGGCCGGCTCCACTGTGAAATCCGTTTCCGGCGGGTTTCTCGTCCAGGGCCGCGACAATGCGGTGGTCGACGACCTCGACTTGAAAGTGGTGACCCGGCGGGCGCCGACAACGGCCGAAATGGCCGATCTCAAATTCGCTTTCCGCGTCGCAAAGCACGTCAAGTCGAACGCCATCGTCTATGTCAGGGACGGTGCCACCGTCGGCATCGGCGCCGGCCAGATGAGCCGGGTCGATTCCTCGCGCATCGCCGCGCGCAAGGCGCTCGACGCGGCCGAGGCAGCCGACCTGGCCGAGCCGCTGACCAAGAATTCTGTCGTCGCCTCGGATGCCTTTTTCCCGTTCGCCGACGGGCTGCTGTCGGCGATCGAAGCCGGCGCCACCGCCGTCATCCAGCCGGGCGGCTCGATGCGCGACGACGATGTCATCGCCGCCGCCGATGCCCACGGCATCGCCATGGTGTTTACCGGCGTCAGGCATTTCAGGCATTAGGATTAGGCGCCTCTTGCCTTCTCCCCTTGTGGGAGAAGGTGGCCGAGCGAAGCTCGGTCGGATGAGGGGTGCTGGACGGAGCGCTACGATGATGGCGTAAGCGATTCAAATCCTTGATGTTTTCAGGTTGAGTTCCTTCCAGCACCCCTCATCCGTCTCGGCGCACGCGCCGATCCACCTTCTCCCAGAAGGGTGTTTGGACCGGAGACATCGCGAACAGGTGTGCGAGGACATCGCGAACAGTTTTGCGCATTGTGCGCGAGGGGGTTC
>NZ_JBVVQS010000100.1:0-59449 GCF_055811575.1 Mesorhizobium sp. WSM4815
AGTTTTTTATAAGAGACTGCTTAATGGGTCTGCGGCGCCGGGCGCACCACGGGTTTCGTAATCCCGGGCGCCTTCGGGCGCCGGCGTCGATACCGGGTCGAGGCTGAACGGGTCGTCGAAGGCAGGCGAACTGCGCTGGTTGGCGCGCTCGAACGCTCCTGGAACGGGTTGCTCGAACGGGTTCGGCAGATCGGCGGGACGCGGCCGGCGCGGCTCTTCTTCGACCGTGGCTGAAAAGAAGTCATCGCGGCCGATGCTTACCGGCGCTCGCGATGCCGGCGGTGACGGTTCGGCGAACGATTGGCTGGCCGCTGGTGCCTGAGCGACCGGCGTCTGCAGATCGACGCATACGATGTAGTCGCCCAGCCTCAGCCGCATGCCGTTCTGAAGACGGGCCGAGGTGCCGGTGCCGAGCGGGCTGTCGGCCTCGTTTATGAACAAACCGCTGCTTGATGTGTCGGTGACGAAATATCCATCCGGCCCGCCGGTGATCCTGCAATGGGCGCGTGAAACGAACATGTCGGGATCGTCGATCTGCCAGTCCGCGTCCGCGCTACGGCCGATCACCAATTCACCCTCGTCCAGCCGGGTCTGCCGTACCGCCTGGGTGCGTGGCCCGTGCTCCAGCGTCAGCAGCAGACTCATGCCGCGACCTCCGCCATTTCCGGCCGCCATCCGACGATCGTCCGCAGCCGCATATCGTCAGCATCGCCCCTTTCGGCGGGCCGCGCAAGCCAGGTGGTTCGGCCGAGCTGCACCGCTCCGATACGCGGCGGCGGCACAGCTTCGCGCGCCAGCACGATCCGCAGATCGACGTCGAGCGATTCGCCGACCATGTCGCGAACCGCCTGCTTGAACATTTTCAGGCGTTGGCCGCCCGGCAGGAAGGTCTTGAACTCCTCATAGCCGATCGGGCCGACGCGCAGCTCGATCCTGCTTTGGCGGCTGAAAACGCGCGGGCCGATCGTCGCGCCGCGACCCAGCACTGCGTGGGCCTGGGTAAGCCGGGTCTGCAGCGTTGCCGGTATGGTCATCCAGGTGGCAACGAACTCCTTGATCGCGACCGGCACCTTGAACGCTTCCGCCAGGAACAGCGTCAGCCGCTCCGGACCGTCGACCTGGCTGGCGAGCGACGCGGCCTGGCGAAGTTTTACGGCGTCGAGATCGGGATTTTGGGTGCCGGGAAGCCCGGTTCCCGCCATCGCTTCAAGCATGGCCCTGACCCGGCCGCCGACCGCACGTTCGACCTGTACCGCCGGATGCGCGTCCGCCCAGGCCCGATAGTACAGGGCGATTATCCGGTGCTGGAGAATGTTGACGAAATCCATGAACGTCGTGTCGACGGTCTGTCGTGCGTCAGCGCCGGTGAACCAGCGCTGCGACAGACGATCGAGCACCCAGCGTGTCAAATGCAGCGGCATCGGGCCTTCCGGTCCCATCAGCCCGAGATTTGCAACGGTGACCCGGGCCGGTGTCCCGTCCGTCCCCGGCGTCTTGTCCTTCGCTTGGCGGAATTCAACCACGTCCTTGGCGGAAAAGCTGAGACGCACATGCTGCCCGAGCCTTGCCGGCTCGCGATCGGCGCGGCCGGAATAGCCGAACAGCCCGCCGCGTTGTTCGAGCCGGCGCAACAGTTCGAAAAAGTCGAACGTATCATCCAGCTCTTCGGCCCGGCCCGGGTCGAGCTTGCCTAGATCAGGTAGCGATTGCCGGGCGTCATCGGCCATGGCACATCCTCCTGCTTCTGCAGCAGCCGCGTGCGGGTCCGCACAAAGCCGTTTATTCCGGCGTGACGGGCAAACAGCCGTGCAAGCAAGGCCGAAAGCAGCAATGTGCTTTGCCCGGCCAGGACCGATTGGTCCACATGCAATGTCACTTCCGTGCCCCGTCCGAAGCACATCGGCCCATCGATCTGCAGCCGTTCGATGACGGAGCGCGAGTCGATGCGAACGATCGAGTGGACGTTGCGAGCCAGGCTCGGATCTCCCCGGTCGGCATAAAGATCGAGCAGCGCATGCAGCGGATCGACACCGCGGCCTTCCTTGGCGAGGCTGAGAAAGTTGAGGGCCAACTGCGCCACGAGCCGCCATGCGAGATTATCGGCTCGGGATTCGCTTTCGGCGCCCGCGGGCAGCGCCGCCGGGATCGCCGGCTGCGGTGGGCGCAAGGCACCGGTAAGCCGGACCGTTTCGACCGGATCGCCTGTCTCCAGCGTCAAGGTAGGGTTGTCGTCGAGGATCGGCAGATCGCGGTTGGTGCAAAGCGCCATGATGTCGAGACGTTTCAGCGGCCGGTTCGCCGGGCTTCCGGCCGGCCGTGAAACCGAAAGGAAAACGTCGTCCCCGGTGTAAGAAGTCCGGGTCAGTCCGTCGCGCCGTTCATCTTCGGTGGCCCGGCGAGGGCGCCGTTCGGTGGAATAGACCCAGCCATTGCTGCGGTTTTGCCCCAGACTGAAGAGTTCTGGAATTTCGGCGTCGGGACCCTCGGCATCGGCGTCCTCGACATGGGTCACCCGATAGATTTCGAAGTCGCGCGCCCGCGTGCGGTCGGCATGCAGCACCTGCCGCGTTCTGCGCGGATCGAGCTCGATGACGTTGCAGTCACGCTCGAACAGGTTGATGATCGGTGTCGCGAAAAGTTCGAAATCCGCCGGCGTCACATCGGCAAGCTCGGGCACCGGGCGCCGGAACATGAAGATGATCTCGACCCCGGCCTCGCATCGGCGCACGACCGGTTGCAGTCCTGAAACCCGCACGTAGTGAAAGCGCTCGGGCATCATGAAATATTCACGCAGCAGGCGGTAGCCTTCGAATGTCGGCCGGGTACGAGGCATCAACGCCTCGTCGTCGCTGATGCCGACCATTTCGGGTTCCGGCAACCGCGACAGCGGATTGGCCTTGCCCTCGGCGCGGGCGCCAACCGCCGAGCAGGCGCCGAAAATCGCGTCGAACAGCAATGGCGCCTTGGTGCGCCCGGCAAAATAGAAATCAAGCCGGTCGAGCGCCAGTTCGCCGAGCTTGCCTTTTCCGGTCCGACCCAGCGTGATGCGCAGCGCCGCCTCGCCGCCTGCGCCGCCGATCGGTGTTATGCCGGCCGCCGCCAACCCGCTGCGATCCTGGAAATAGCTGACCGAATTGATGGTTATCGGCCACAGCGTGATTTCCTGCGCGGTGGTGAATGTGCAGCGCGTCGACAGGCCGGGTTGCAGACTGGACACCAGCCGCGTGTTCCGCTTGATGACATGGCCGGCAATCATCGACTGGACCTGCTGGCCGGGTTTCAGCACTGCCATTGCCGTAGCCGGGGCCGGGGTAACCAGATCGGGATACAGCACATCCAGCACGCTGCGTGAAAACCGCGAACGCTCGGCGTCGACTTTCAACCGGGTGCGTGCAGCGAGGAAAGCGACGCCGTCAAGCAGCCGCTCGACATACGGATCCGGGCACGGGACGGTATCGAGAGAAAGATTGCGTGCCACCGCCGGATGCATGTCGGCAAATTCCGCCGCGAGTCCGCGGATATGGGTCAGTTCCTCCTCGTAATATTCTACGAAGACCCGATCCATCTCAGCTTTCCCTGAATTCGGTCCGCGCCAAACCGTTGTCGAGGTTGACTGTCGTGCGCAGGCGCATGCGTTCCGGCGTCGGCGTCATGATCAGCACAGCGTCTATCTCGATCTTCAGGCCCGCACTCTTGTCGCCAAGGGTCACCGCTACCTTGGTTGCGCTTTCCTTGAGACGCGGCTCGAACGTGGCAAGAACCGAGCGGATCTCGCGCGCCAGGGTATCGCGATCAAAGTCGCGCGACGAACGGCCCGAAAACGACGGCACGCCGTAGTTGACCACGCTTCGGCGCACTTCGGGAAAATCGGCCAGCGATGGCGGATTGTCTGCAGCCTGTTCGTTTTCGAAATCGGAAAGAAGCGGGACAGCTTCGAAGCGCTCGGTGTTGAACAAGGCCTCGATGTCGCGCCGTACCGCCTCCCTGAGGACGCGGGCCGATACGACCACGCCACGGCTTTCGATCTCGGCGCGGTGTTGGGTCTGAAAGCCCAGGCGGTGCAGACGCCGCTTCTGATCGGCTGTCAGCTCCGCGTCGGCATCGATAAGCCGCGCGCTGCCGGCAAGCAGCGTGTCCAGCCGGTCGGCGCCCAGCTCGTCCTGCAAGGTCTGGCGCAGCCCGTCGATCTCGGAGGTGACGCCCGGCAGGTCGTTGACGAGGCGGTCCCAAAGAGAGGGCTGGACCGCCTCGCGTTTCGCCCGCGAACTGCCGGTACCCTGCAGCTTGTCGGCGCCGGGCCGCCGCGCCTCACTTGCCGACATAGACATCCATTTCGATTTCGTCATCCTTGTCATAGACGAACTTGATCTTCTTGTAGGCGAAGCTGACCTCCTCCTCGATCAGGTCTTCCTCGTCCTCGGCCTGCGTCATGTCGTATTCCATGATCGAGGCGTCGGTCAGGGTGACGACCAGATAGTCGCTGGTCTCGCCATCGATGGTCCGGCGGGCGGAGAACACCACTTCGTCCAGCGCCTTGTTGTCGAACAGCGCCTTTTTCAGATAGGGCGAGGACTTGTCATAATGCTTGGTGAACTTGATCATCCCCAGCGACACGCGACCGCGGCGTGAGAGCGAATTCGGATCGTATGGCGCGATTATCTTGTAATCGACCCCGTGGACTTCGATTTCGTCCTCATGGCCGTCTCGAACGCTTGGCCCTTTGATATCCGGAACTTTTAGAAAACCATCAATTTTCACGGGCATTGTCTTCCTCCAGCGTTTTCAAAACAAAACAGGATTATGTTGCTGCAAATCAAGCCTTTACGGACGGAAGTTCCGACACCAGCCGAAGCGAGGCGTTGATGCCCTCCAACTGGTAATGCGGGCGCAGATAGAAGCGGGCGTTGTAGTAGCCCGGCCGCCCCTCGACGCTGTCCACCTGGACTTCTGCGGCGGCAAGCGGGCGCTTGGCGCGCGCCTTGTCGTCGGCAAAAGCCGGGTTGGCCAGCACGTATCGGTTGATCCACTCGGTCAACCAGATCTGCATGTCCGACCGCTCCTTGAACGACCCTATCTTGTCGCGCGCGATGGCCTTGAGGTAATGCGCAAACCGGGAAACCGGGAACAGATAGGGCAAGTTGGCGCTCAGCCGCTCGTTCGACTGCGCGTCGGGATCGACCAGCCGGCCGGCGCGGGTCTCGTCGTCCTGCAGCGAATGCGCGCCGATGAAAGCCGCCAGATCGGTGTTCTTGCGGTGCAGGATGGGCATCAGGCCGAGCTTGGCCAGTTCCGCCTCGCGCCGGTCGTCGATGGCGACTTCCGTCGGACATTTCATCGCCACCGATCCGTCGTCGGTGGGAAAGGAGTGCACCGGCAGGTTGATGACCGTGCCGCCATTCTCGACGCCGCGGATCTGCGTGCCCCAGCCATAGAGCTTGTGGCTGCGGTTTATGTTCACGCCCATCGGGAAGGCGGCGTTCATCCAGACATATTTGTTGTGGTCGCCCTGGACCTCTTCCTCGAAAGTGAAACCCTTCACCGGAACGGTATCCGTGCCGTAGGGAAGCCGTGCCAGGACACGGGGCATCGTGAGGCCGATATAGCGCGCATCCTCGCTCTCGCGCAGCGATTGCCACGAGGCGTAGGCGGCATTGGAGACGATCTGCTGCAGATCCTGCGGGTTCGGCAGTTCCTGCCAGCTGTCCATGCGGAACAGGCGCGGCGAGGCCGCCGCGATGAACGGCGTGTGCGCCGAGGCGCAGACGCCCGAGATGTTGCGCAACAGGCCGACGTCACGCGGATGGTTGGAGAATTCGTAGGCGCCGATCAGGCAGCCGATCGGCTCGCCGCCCAGCATCGAATACTCGTCCGTATAGACCTTCTTGAAGATCGGGCTCTGGTCCCACATCTGGCCTTCATAGTCTTCAAGCGTGTCGGCGAGCTGCTCCTTGGAAATGTTCATCACCCGGATCTTCAGCTTCTGATCCGTCTCGGTGTTGTTGATGAGATACCACAGGCCGCGCCATGTGCCTTCCATTTCGCGCACTTCCGGCGCGTGCAGGATCTCGTTGACCTGCTCCGACAGCATCTTGTCGATGCCTGCTATCAGCGACTTGATCGATTTGATCGCGTTGGACGAGATGGTCGTGGTGTCGGATCGCGACTGTGCCGCCAGCGCGAGATTGCGAACGAGTTGCTGCAGCTTCTCGCTGTCGTCCTTCTTGACCTTGAAATCCTTTTCCAGGAGCCCGCTGAACTCTCCGAGATCGATGGTCTCCGCCTCGGCGGCGACGGCTGCGGTCTTTTGCTGTTCGGCCATGACTTACACCTCAACCTTGTCTTCGTCCGACAATGCCTGGCTGGCGATTTTGCCAAGAAGCGGCTCGTTGTTCAGAAGCTGCGCTATGCGCTTTTCGGCGTCGACGCGGCCATCCATGAAGCCGAGCAGTTCCTCGAGCTGGCGACGCATCTTGAGGATCTCGGCCAGCTGCGGGACTTGCTCGGCAATCTTGTCCGGGGCGAAATCGCCCATCTTGGTGAAGGTAAGATCGAGTGCCAGCTCTTCATCCCGCTCGGCGCCCTCCGCCTGGGGCAGCGTGTTCTTCACGCGGGCTTTGACGCGCGGTCCAAGCGCCTCCATGAAACGCGGGAAGCGGTTCGCGTCGGTCTCGACAAAGGAGCGGTCCAGCACCGACTTCATCGCTTCCTTGGTCTGTGAAGCGCCGGAGAGATCGGCCATCACCCCCATGACGAACGGCAATTCGATCGTCGTCGGGCTGCCATAGGTTTCCACGTCATAGGCGATCTGCACGCGCGGAGCGCGGTTCCGTTCGATGACTTTCGCTTTGCTTTCAGCTGCCATGGCTCGTTACCTTTCATCCTTCTGGGCCGTCTTCTTGGCATCGGGAACGCCGGCAAGCAGCCGGAATTCCTTCAGCCCCGACGGGGCGAGATCTTCCATCAGTTCAACGAAATCCATATGCACCATCCGGCGCACCCGGCGGGCCAGGTGCGGGATCGGGCTCGACGGTTCGGTGCGGTCATAAAAGGCGATGACGAGGTCGAGGCATTTCACGACGTCGTCGCGCGAGGAAATCCGTTCCGGCAGCCCCGTGCTCGGTTCCGCGTAACTCGCCACACTTGCCATAGTATCGGCTCCATGGCCCTTTGCAGGCATTTGACCGTTTCGAGCAGGCATTTCCGGATCTGCAGTCGTGGGGGCTGGCTCGGCCGCGCCGTTCGTCGCCGTTTCGATTGCCGAATTCCGTTCGAGGGTCGACAGCAAACGCTGCAGAAACCGTTTCAATTCCGGAACAGCGGCGCCACCGCCCTGCAGACGGCCGTTGAGAGCCGTCTCGACCGCATCAAGAGCCGTGATCGCCGCATGAGCATCGGCAATGAGCGACATCATCTCCGCATTGGCTTGATCGGCCTGCGCCTTACACCCGCTATGAACCCGGTTCAGCAGTTGACCGTGCGCGCTGGCCAGCGTTGCCTTTTCCGCCGCATTCAATCCCGAAGCCGCTTCCAGAAGCATGACCCGCTCGTCGAGTGCGGCTTGTTCCAGATCGCGTCCGCTGATCGGTCCCATAGGGCGCGGCGCGAAGAAAATCATTCGCCGCAAGTCCGCCAGCAGCCCGTCCTGGCCATTCTGGAGGTCGAGCAGGGCGTTGATGCGACGCAAGGCGGCGTCGCGTGGTGAAGCACTGGGCCGCAGGGCCGGGTGCATGGTCTCCCAATGCTGATCGAAGCTCCGCGCAACAAGGGTCAGGCCATGCGCGAGCCCGGCGAGCCGCTGCTCATTGGCCAGCGCGCGCGTGACAATGACGAGCAGGCGCAGATCCCGGCCATGCGCACGCAATTCCTCCGCCTTGTCGAGGACGGCAGGCCAGTCGACCGGAATGGTGCTTTGCGACGAGGGCTGGTTGTGGCCGCCATGGACGACCTTGACCTGCGGCTCGGTGAGACGCTCCAGCTCATGAAAGGCTGGATCGTTGCGCAAATCCTCCCCTGACGGATTTTCACCGTCCAGCGGATTCAGCCAGAGTGCGAGATCAAGCACACCATCCCCCAGCGCGCGGCTCGTGGGCCGTGCCTGACCCAACGTTACCACACTGCGACACTTTACCACAATTTAGTTGATGCTCAATCTCAATACGCGCCTGCAACCGGCGCGCTGGGCTCAAAAGTGCTGGCGGATTTGTCGAACCCTGTCGGTGAACGCATCGCCAACAGGCGCGGCGTTCGATGGCGTTGCAGCCGATGGCGCCGGCGCCTGCCGGGACGGAAGAAATCGACTGAATCGAACACCCGGACGGCCCGCTCATAAACGCTCTTTGTCAAGTCGCTGCTTATGTGGCAGTTTGTTGGCTGGCAGATTGGAGGGGCAAGTTCGATGGAACAGCGCCGGTCGTCGCAGAGCTTTAAACGCAAGGAACTGGTCGGCAAGCTCAATCCCATCTGTTTGCGCGCCTTCAAGGCTGCAGCCGACACCGCCAAGCTGCGCGGCAATCCTTATGTCGAGCTCGTTCACTTCATCGAGCAACTGGTGCTTTCAGAGCGCTCGGATGTGCAGCTGATACTGGCGGACGCCGGGGTGGATGCGAGCCGGCTCACGGCCGATATGACCCGCGCCGTCGACAAGCTGCCTTACGGCGCCACTTCGATCGAGGAATTTTCCGATCATATCTTTCACGCCATCCAGGAGGCCTGGGGCCTGGCGGGACTGGAATTCAGCGTCGAGGAAGTGCGCAGTGCGCATATTTTGCTCGCCTGCCTGAAGACGCCGGTGCTGGAAGGCCTGCTGTCGAAGATCAGCGGCGAATTCGACAAGATCGATGCGCAGGCCGTTATTGCGCGGTTCGCGGACGTCATGGAGGGTTCGCTCGAAGCCGGCGCCGCGACTGCGGTTGCCGCCGCCGAAACACCGCGGCGGGCTCCGGGCGGGGATTCGGCGCTGGCCAAATATGCCACCGACCTGACCCAGCGCGCCCGCGACGGCAAGATCGATCCGGTCGTCGGCCGCGATCCCGAGATCAGGCAGATCGTCGATATCCTGATGCGGCGCCGGCAAAACAATCCGATCCTGACCGGCGAGGCGGGGGTCGGCAAAACCGCGGTCGTCGAGGGCTTTGCCTTGCGCATTGCCGAAGGCGACGTGCCGCCGACCCTGCAGGGCGTCAGCGTGCGCATGCTCGATGTCGGCCTGATGCAGGCGGGCGCCAGCGTAAAGGGCGAATTTGAAAAACGGCTGAAGGCGGTCATTGACGAGGTGCAATCCTCGGAAACGCCGGTCATCCTCTTCATTGACGAAGCGCACACCTTGATCGGCGCCGGCGGCGCGGCAGGAACCGGTGATGCGGCCAATCTGCTGAAGCCGGCGCTGGCGCGCGGCGAGCTTCGCACGATCGCGGCGACGACCTGGGCCGAATACAAGCAGCACATCGAGAAGGACCCGGCGCTTACCCGTCGCTTCCAGGTCGTCAAGATAGATGAGCCGTCGGAAGCGGTCGCCGTTCTCATGCTGCGTGGTGTCGCCGGTGTTCTTGAGCAGCATCACAAGGTGCAGATACTCGATGAGGCGATCGAGGCGGCGGTCAGCCTGTCCCACCGCTACATCCCGGCACGGCAACTGCCCGACAAGGCCGTGAGCCTTCTCGACACCGCCTGCGCCCGTGTCGCCATTTCGCAGCATGCCACCCCGGCCGAGGTCGAGGACATCATGCGCCGCCGCCAGGCGCTGGAGGTCGAGCGCGCCATCATCGGCCGCGAGGCAGCGATCGGCATCGACGTGGCCGACCGGCAGGCTCGGGTCGAAACCGGGCTTGCCGAAACCGAACTCACGCTTGCTGCCGCCCAGCAACGCTGGGATCGGGAAAAGGCGCTGGTTGGCGAGATACTCGAACTGCGCGCCAGGCTGCGCGGCGAGGGTGTGCCGCTCGACGCCGTGGAGCCTTCGGGGGTGGTGGCCGAAACCGCAGGCGACGATGTATCTGAGATCAAAGCGCCCGAACCCGATGCGCCCGAACCCGATGCGGAAGCAACGGCCGCTGCCGGTCCTTCTCCACCCGACCCGGCTGCCGATCTCGCGCGGCTGCGCGAGCTGATGGCCGAACTCGCAGAAGCGCAGGGCGAGACGCCGCTGATCCTGCCGTCGGTCGACCGCAACGCCGTGGCGGCGGTGGTGCAGGACTGGACCGGCATCCCGACTGGCCGGATGCTGTCGAGCCAGACCGAAAAGGCGCTGCGGCTCGCCGTCACGCTGTCCGAGCGCGTGGTCGGTCAGGATCACGCCATGGAAATGATTGCCAAGCGCGTGCAGACCAGCCGCGCCGGGCTCGGCGCGCCCGAAAAGCCGGTGGGGGTGTTTCTGCTCTGCGGTCCCTCGGGCGTCGGCAAGACCGAAACCGCGCTGGCCCTGGCCGAGACGCTCTATGGCGGCGAGCAGAACCTCATTTCGATCAACATGTCCGAGTTCCAGGAGGCGCATACGGTCTCAACCTTGAAGGGCGCGCCACCCGGATATGTCGGCTACGGCAAGGGCGGCATCCTCACCGAGGCGGTCCGGCGCAAGCCCTATTCGGTGATCCTGCTTGACGAGGTCGAGAAGGCGCATCCGGACGTGCACGAAATCTTCTTCCAGGTTTTCGACAAGGGAATGATGGACGACAGTGAAGGCCGGCGGATCGATTTCAAGAACACGCTGATCCTGCTCACCTCGAACGTTGGTTCCGAAGTCATCATGGACCGGACCAGCAGCGGCACGGTGCGGGCGGGGCTCGACGATCTCGACACAGCACTGCGCGCCCCGCTGCTGAAGGTTTTCCCAGCGGCCTTTCTTGGCCGGGTGGTGACCATCCCTTATTACCCGCTCTCGGACATGATGATCGAAGCGATCACCCGCCATCAGTTCGCCAAGATCGCCCGCCGCCTGCGCTCGAGCAACGATGCCGAGTTGGTGATCGGTGACGGTGTCATGGATCTGGTCAAAGCCCGCTGCACCGAGATCGAATCCGGCGGGCGAATGATCGACGCCATTTTGACAAACACGCTTCTGCCGGAGTTGAGCCGTGGCGTGCTGAACCGGTCGCTCGAGGGCGAGAAGATGACGAAGGTGACGGTCGGAGCCTCCGAAGGAGGTTTCACCTATTCCTTTGAATAGCTGAGCAGCAATCTGTGGCTGATCCGAGCCGTAGGACCCCGATTCACTCGGCGGACCGGAGCGGCTGCGCGGTGGGTTTCGCGGAGCCACTGGCCCGCCGTCAGCATGCCGGAGCCGCCGATCGGAAGATGTCGTTCTACCCACGGCCGTTGCGCGAGGCACGTCTTATGGTCAGATGCCTGACACCGTTCGATGCAGCTCCAGCTTTGGCGATGGCGGGCGCACTGCATTATTGATATTGTACGCCCAGAACAGGCGCGCAAATGACATCCACTTCAGAGAAGGCCGATGCGGTCGAGCAGTTGCTTGACACACCTGAACTCGCAACCGCACTGGAAAGCGAACAGTTTAAGAAATTCCTTGACCAGGTGCCGATCGCCATAGCCGTTGCGGATCTGGCCGCTGAGGAGCGTGTAGTCTACGCCAATCCGGAGTTCGAGAAACTGTCAGGCCTGACGGTCGCTAGGCTAACTCGAGAAAACTGGTCGGCCCTTTCGGGCACAGGCCTCTACCAGCAGAAGGACCGCCCGTTGGCCGAGGCCGTGGTCCGGGAGACCGATTTGGTCGGCACCTACAGGCTGGAGCACAACGAGGACAAGCTGCCGATCGTCGACGTTTATTCCAATGTCATCGAGGACGACAACGGCAAGGTCTGCTTCCGGTTGGTGGCGCTGGTCGACGTATCCGCCCATGGCGAAGCGGCGGATCAGCGCTCGGTGGAGGAGCGTGTCAGCGAGAAAGACACGCTGCTGCGCGAATTGCAGCACCGGGTGAAGAACAACCTGCAGATGATCACCGCCCTGATCCGGCTTGAAAGCCGCAATGCGACCGAGGCCGACCGGAGACGGTTCGAACGGCTCGCCGGTCGCGTCGACGCCCTGGCGATCCTCTACCAGACGCTGACGGCCGACGAGCAGAAGGATGAGGTCGATCTTGGCGTCTATCTCAGCCAGATCGCGTCCGCGGTGATGAGCTCCCATGCAGTCGAGGGGATCCGCCTCGATATGAGGGTGGACACATACCCGGTGTCAATCAACGTCGCCATGCCGGCGGGACTGGTCGTGAACGAATTGCTGACCAATTCGCTAAAACATGCTTTCCAGGGGCGCGAAGGCGGCACGATAACGCTGCACAGCATCGTCGATGGCGACGGCTGCCGGGTCATAGTGGCTGACGACGGAATTGGGCTGCCGGAAGGCGAGACGTGGCCCAAGCCAGGCAAACTCGGAGCGCTGATCGCGCGCTCGCTCACCGAGAACGCCAAGGCGCGCCTCGCTGTCGAATCTAGCGCCAGCGAAGGGACGAAGGTCACCATCGTCTTTAAACGATCAGTGGCAGCAAGCTGAAAAATCCCATTTCGCGCGTCGGTTGCATCGCCGCCCCAGACACGCTACTATCACCTTCTCGCATTCCCGGGGGGGAAGGTGGATGAGCATCGTCCATAGGGTCGGCCCAGTTCTAGATCAGGCGATTGCCGCAGTCCTCAACAGGGCCGGCTATGGCGACACCGTCTCGGTCACAACGGCATTGAACCAGGTTCGGCAGGCTGCACCTGGATTGGTCGCATCCAATGACGATCTGACCGAAGCTATCCTCGAAGTCGCTGCTGCCCTGGGCCTGTTGGTGGCTTTCGATGAGCACGAGCAGTATCCGCTCAATCCCGCTTAGTAATCCGATCACCGCTCGGAAGGTTTAGCGAAATAATCCGCCCCCTAAGGGAACCCTTTATCAATCGGCGAGTTGCGTTCAGAGCTAAAGGTGACCGTCATGGCAACTCGAGAGAGCGAACGCGGCTTCCGAGAGCTGGTCCGTTCGGAAGACAATCGTCGCAGACTCCGCAAGCGATTAGGACTGGACGGCGATGAAACCCTGTCGCCGAGGCTTGCCGCACTAGCTTTGAAGCTTCAGAAGGAGCTTGAGCTGCGAGAGCAAGAGCTGGCCGACGAGAACCCCCATCGCCCTGAAGTTGGTGATGGCATCTCGTCCTCTGGACCGTGATGACAAAGCGCGACAGAGCGGTCGTCCCTGTTATGCCACTCGTGAAACAACTTGCTGATCCAGGTCGCACCTGGCCAGTCCGAAACGCCAGCGATGGTTCGTTGCCTCACGTCTGCTCTGGTAAAACAAGGTCAGTTTCCCGCCTTCGATCATCACCGTCGAATGACCGTTCTCGCCAGGCTCGCCAGGATCGAGCACGGGGCCGACCGACACGTAGGGACCCTGGACGTCCTCGGCGATGGCGAAGAATACGCGCTGACGACTTCCGCGCGGACCGTCGGGAAGGAAGCAGGTGGCGTTGAGAAGCACGCGACCGTCGGGCAATTCGACCAGTTGGGCGCCCTCGATCCCCCATTCGTAGTCCGGATGCTCGCGCGCATTGTGATGGGGAACGTCGAGATGATCCAATATCTTGCCGAGACGTTTCCACGGCCCGAACCAGGAATCGGATTGGCTGCGCGCAAGATAGACGTCAGGCTGCGGCACCCTGGTGAATTTAGGCATGCCAGAATAGACGATGTAGCGCCTGCCGCCGACAACCGCCGGATGGGGATCGTAGATACCGTCCTCATCGGTGTCCGGCAGGGACAATATTGCCGGTTTCAGCACCACCCAGTTGAAGCCATCATTGGAAACCGCATGTTCGCAACGTCCGCCCGACTTCATGAATTCGGTCTGGATAAACATATGGAAGACGCCGCATTCATGAATAACGCCGGGTGCCGCTATGCCTGATCCGGTTACCGCCAAGTCGAGCGCCTCATGCTCAGTCCACGGCCCATAAAGGTCCGGAGCCGTGGCATGCAGTATCCTCCAGCTCTCGGTCGTGACGGTGCCGCTTGAGCCGAAGACATGCCAAAGCGTGCCGTCGAACACCGGACAAGGATCCTTCAGGTCATCCACGACCTGCGGGTGAAACAACGGAAAGACGTTGGTTTCGAAGTTGAATTTCATCTCTTGGCTCGCTCACGGTGTGTTTCGTCGGCGGTCGCGGGCCCGTGCGCCACTCGGCCGAATCGATTCACAGACAGTTAACTTATAGCTCCCCCGATTAACGCTTGTTGAACGAGCAAACGTTCTCAACCGTTTTGTGGCAACGCGCCACATTTGTTGAGTTCACGCGTGGCCGAGGCGCCCGCGTGGTCAGGATGGTTCGGGCATCTGTGGCTGGCCGCTCCATTCATCGGTGGATCAATCGCGCAAGTGCGGCGTCACTGCTCGGACACGCACGCAGTTCAACTCTGTGGAACAACTTACTTCAATGAAAGTTAGATGTGTGCCTACGGGCCTCAGGTCGAACGAGCCTCGATTAACATATGTTACTTCGAGTGGATAGCGCACTATAACGAAGGGATAACTTGTATGGAAATGGCGGTCGGAAAGCAAATAGCACCTAACATACTCGTAAAATCGTCAATCTTACTTTGCTTTTCTCACCTAAGATGGAATTTCGTACACCAACGCCCACAGCACATTCTGACGCTCGCTTCAAAACAGCAGCAGCTAATTTACTTTGAGGAACAGGTCTTCGAGGAAAGACACTACCCCTTCATGCGGGTGAAAGATGAGACGCCGATGATCCGAACCGTAACCCCGGTTCTTCCGGCCGGCATCTCCGCAACAAAGGCGGACGCCATCCAGCGCAGGTTCGTCGACCAGATCCTCACCTCAGCCCCGCACGACCGGCTCACCGTATGGTACTACACGCCGATGGCGCTGCGTTTCAGCGATCATCTTCGCTACGACGTTTGCGTCTATGACTGCATGGATGAACTCTCCGCCTTCAAGAACGCGCCGGCAGAGTTGACGCAGATGGAAAAGGCGCTGTTACAGCGCGCCGATGTCGTCTTCACGGGCGGACAGAGCTTGTACGAGGCCAAACGATGCCTCCACAAGTCGATTTTTCCGTTCCCAAGCAGCATCGACGTGGCGCATTTTCACAAGGCAAGACAGCCCGGCGATGACCCTGTAGACCAGGTCGACATACCTCACCCGAGAGTTGGCTTCTTCGGCGTGATCGACGAGCGGCTCGACATCGAGATGATCGCACAGGCGGCTGCGGCAATGCCCGACGTGCATTTCGTCATGCTCGGACCGGTGGTCAAGATCGACCCGCTCAGCCTGCCGCGCGCAGCTAACTTGCATTGGCTGGGTGCCAAGTCCTACGCCGATCTGCCTCGCTATCTCAGGCACTGGAGCGCCGGTTGGATGCCCTTCGCGCTCAATGAGGCGACACGCTACATCAGCCCGACCAAAACTCCCGAGTTCCTGGCGGCCGGACTGCCGGTGGTGTCCACGGCGATTGTGGATGTCGTGCGCACCTATGGTGCGGAAGGCCTGGTCGATATCGTCGACGCCGGAGATCTCGAACCCAAGCTTCGGTCTGTTTTATCGCGCCCGCGCGACTTCCTGCTGAACAAAGTCGACGCCTACCTCGCCAACATGTCGTGGGAGCGGACGTGGGAGGCAATGGCTGCCCACATCCAGCGCGCCTATGCCATGAAGAGCATTGTGCCGTTGCGCCGGGGAGCCTGACCATGTTCGAGTGGCTCATTGTCGGTGCCGGCTTCGCCGGCAGCGTGCTTGCTGAACGCATCGCATCGCAACGGCATGAAAGCGTTCTGCTCATCGACCGGCGAAATCACGTCGGCGGCAACGCTTATGACTGTTACGACGAGGCGGGAATTCTGATCCACCGCTATGGGCCGCATATATTCCACACCAACGCCCAATCGATCATCGACTATCTCTCGCAATTCACCGAATGGAGGCCTTACGAACATCGCGTACTGGCTTCGGTCGACGGAAAACTGCTGCCGATACCGATCAACCTCGACACCATTAATCGCCTGTACGGCCTTGAATTGACATCCGAGCAGTTGGAGGAGTTCTTCGTTTCTCGGCGGGAAACGGTCGAAGAAGTTCGCACCGCCGAAGACGTGGTTGTGAGCACCGTCGGCAGGGAACTCTACGAAAAGTTCTTTCGCGGTTATACGAGGAAGCAGTGGGGTGTCGATCCGGCCCAGTTGAGCAAGTCGGTGACGGCGCGGGTCCCTACCCGGACCAACCGCGATGACCGCTACTTTGGCGACATCTTCCAGAATATGCCGGCTGGCGGGTATACACGCATGTTCCAGCGCATGCTGGACAAGCCAAAGATCAAGATCATGCTGCAAACCGATTATCGCGAAATTCGCGACACGATCCCCTTTCAGCGGATGATCTACACCGGGCCGATCGATGAATATTTCGACTGGAGCCTTGGTCGTCTGCCTTATCGGTCACTGCGGTTCGAACACGTGACGCTTGATTGCGAGCAGTTTCAGCCGGTCGCCGTTGTCAACTATCCGCAGACGGAAAACTATACCCGCATTACCGAGTACAAGCATCTGACCGGTCAGCAGAGCCCGAAGACCAGCCTGACTTACGAATATCCAACCGATATCGGCGATCCCTATTACCCGGTGCCGCGGGCGGAAAACGAGGCGCTGTACAAACGCTATCAAGCACTGGCAGCGGCGTGCCCCGACGTGTGGTTCGTCGGGCGCCTAGCCACGTACCGCTACTACAATATGGATCAGGTCGTCGGTCAAGCGTTGGCGACGTTCGCGCGCATTCAACAAAGCCTGCCGGCAAATGGCGTGGCGCAGATGCCAACGCACCGAGCGATGCTCGATTCGTCGGGCACGGCTCGCGGCGAACATCTATACTGATCTCGGATAGTGGTAGCCAAGTCGTGCCTTGCCGTGATCCGCCGCGAAAGTCGCCAATGGTCGCGCGCCTTTTTTCGACGGCTACGAAACACCCGCCGAGAACAATGTGCGTTGGCGCTCCAATTCATTGGCGACCGGCTGGCGAAGACTGCGCGAACCGTCGGCATGAATCGTCGAGAACAAGCCGACTTCCGCGTGGCGCGAATTGTCCCAGCCGGGATACGCGGTCACCGGGTAAAGGCATATGCCCTGAATCGGCGCACCAAGGCTCATCGCGTCACGGATCTCATCGCAAACATAGTGGAGCCATGCCGGCCGGCCTGATCCTTCAGCGCCCGTCTCGGCGATAAACATCGGTTTTCTGTAGCGCTCAGCGACTTCGACCAACATTCCCGAAAGTGCCCGGTATTCGTGGTGACCCATCGGTATGGTTGGCCCGTGAAAGTACCATTGATTGTGCGGATAAAAGTTAAGACCGATGACGTCGACACAGTCCTCGCTGCCGCCCAGTTCGGGCTCGGCACGGCCCGTCAGCATGTCATAGGCTTCAAACTGGCCTTGACGCGCATTTTCCGCGCGCCGCTGCTCGGCGCGAGTGCGGTCACGAGGAGCGACATGGATTAGCGGTTCAGCCCAGATGAACCTGCAATCAGGTTCGGCACCCCGCATCGCTTTGACGCCCGCAACCGCTGCCCTCACAAGCTGACGCTTGAACCATCCCCGCTTCTTCGGCCCCACGCGCGGGAAATAGCCGACCTCTATCGCCCATGCAAAGAACGAGATTTCATTGATGGGACATACCAGGGGAGCTGTCCCTGCAACGGAGCGGTGAACCCGGACAGCCTCAGCGGCGAATCGCACATAGGCCTCGGTGAAGCCTGAGCCACCCTGGTCGACATGATCCGGCGAGCCGTAGTGAAAGATATCCCAGATGACCTGCACCCCGGCGGCCTGAGCTGCTTCGATCATCGATATCCAACCCGACCAATCGAAAACTCCTGGCGCTGTCTCAATCAGGTGCCAGCGCAAGCCGTCGCGAATCGTGCGAAGCCCAAGGGCAGCACAACTGCGATAGTCGCCGAGGGCGTGCGTGTCGTGTGCGGTCGCGCGGATCAAATCGAGGCGCACTCCGTCGCCGCGCCGATGGGATGAACACTCGAAACCAGCCATGAAGAAGCTGGCAAACGCGGACCGGTACTCGCCTGGCGGACGCGCCGGATCGCTGCTCATACGTGCGACCCGTCGGCCAAGGCTCGCGCCGACGCTCCCGCCAGGCGACCGGCCATTGCCATTCTCGACCGCCACAATTGCTTTCGGGCCTCCATCACGTCGTCCCCTGAGCGGTACATGCCGTGCAAGCGTCGAAAGTTGACCAAGCGAGCGTGAGCGGAGCCGAGTCCAGGTGTTGTCGGTGAGCAGACGTTGACCTCCGGATGACAGAAACTGTCGCTCTGAAGCCGCGCCTCGCCAATCGTTGTCGGGCTTGATGATGGAATCCGAGGAAGGAGAAGATCGCACGCACGACAACTATAAAGCCGATGAGATGCAACGACACGCGCAATCTCCCCCACACTGCCTACCGAACTTGCCTGCGACCGTTAGGTTCCCCTTCGGCTAAAGTTTTTCTGGTCGGGCAGGCGACCCGCCAACCTGGCATTTCTGCCCTTGTCGACGAAGCGACGCACGACAATTCCGCTCCCTCGTCATGTCCGCATCGAGGGTTCGGCCTGCAACTTTTCTGGTGATCGGTCGACATCACCAGCTCCGCGCCGCTCTTGAGGCAGGGCGCCGCGGCGTCGAGATAGGGCATCGTTGTACCCGAGATGGGGGTAAAGATCATCGGCCTGCCAAGCCCGGCGAAACATTTTGCCACCGCGGCAGTTATACCGCTCCGGCGACGAAATTCGGGGCATGCCTTTGAACGATATTAGATTGGCGATACCGCTGGTCGGGGAAGTGGGAGACTCTGCGCCGAGACCGGCTGCCGGCCTGCCTTGGATTAAGTTAGCCGGTTCCTATTTCGCCACCGAGGACGGCGAGGCATGGACGCCGATCGGGCAGAATGATGCGGTAAGCTGGCCCGAACTCAATGGCCTGTTCCGGCGCGCCGATATGGCCGGCGTGGAAAATCATCTCCGTTGGCTGAAGGAAAGCGGCGTCACATGCCTCAGGCTGATGCTGGAATATGCCCAGGTTCGCCACCGCTACTTCGAGAAGCCGCAGGGCCGCTTCGTGCCGGCGATGGTGCAATTGTGGGACGACCTCTTTCGTCTTTGCGAAAAGCAGGGCTTAAGAATCCTGCTCACTCCCTTTGATACGTTCTGGCAGTGGCTCCATTGGCGCCACCACCCCTACAACCGCAATAACGGAGGCGTGCTGGACCACCCGTCGCGATTCCTGGTCTGCGCCGAGACGCGCCGCGCGATCAAGGCAAGGCTGGAATTCGTGGTTCGCAGATGGAGCGGCAGCGGAGCCTTCTTCGCATGGGACCTCTGGAACGAGATCCATCCCGAGCAGGCTCAGGGCAGCGCGGATGGATTCGGCGCCCTCATCCATGATCTCAGCGATTTTGTGCGCCGGCTGGAAACGTCACTTTACGGTCGCTCTCACCCGCAGACCGTCTCGCTTTTCGGACCTGAGCTTCGCTGGCGGCCTCACATGCCGCTGCCCGGGCCGATCTTCCGCCACCCCGACCTCGACTTCGCCTCCCTCCATCTCTACGAGGAGGGCACGATCGACGACCCCAGTGACACGGTGGCGCCGGCGCTTGGCATGGCGCGAATCGTCGGAGAGGCGCTTGGTGAAATTCTTGACGGCCGCCCTTTTCTCGATTCCGAGCACGGCCCGATCCACTCGTTCAAAGACAAGAAGATCACGCTCCCCGAACCTTTCGACGATGAATACTTCCGCCATTTGCAATGGGCTCACCTGGCAGCGGGGGGTGCCGGTGGCGGCATGCGGTGGCCGAACCGCTCCCCGCACGTGCTCACCCCCGGAATGCGGCGGGCGCAGCGTTCGCTGGCCGACTTCCTGCCTCTGATAGATTGGGTTTCGTTCCGGCGTGTCCATCTCGGCGACAAGATGCGGGTTTCCGGTCCCGACATCGCGCCGGTCGCCTGCGGCGACGATTCCCAGGCAGTGGTCTGGCTGGTTCGCAGCGACACGATCGGGCGAAACGGCATGCTGCGTGCCGGCACTGCGCCCATTCCTGCCGTCCTGGAGTTGCCCGGGTTGGCTCGCGGCACCTATCGCGTGATCGCCTGGGACACCGCGGCCGGCAGGCAAACAGCGGAATGGCAGGCGAATTCGGATGGCTGGCTGAAGCTTGATGTGCCGCCGTTCTCCGCAGATGTCGCACTTGCCGTCCGCCGGATTTAGGCAAGCAACTTCGCGCCGATGCCGATTTCAGTGATCTCCCAAGGCCTGGAGTCTCGTGCCGGCAATGCAGCCGGTCGCGAGGAAGGCGTGTTGCAAACGACGGAGTCGTTTAGGCGGTGAGCTCGCCTAATTGTTGCGCCGTGGTTGCGACCTGAGCCACGCGTATCCAAGGCGCAGGTAGGGCAGGGAAAACATGGCCGGGCCCGAAGTTGGGGTGCCAAAGGAGAGAGGGATGGCGACCACGGCGTCGCAGCATCGGCGTTTCCGCGCCCTCCGATATTCACGGCGCAGAAGGTAAGCGCCCGGCACGCTCGAGGCCGCCCGCAACCGCAGGATTTCGGTGACCGCAGCGGCTTCCCTCGGGGTCTTCAGTCTGCGCGGGGCCTTGCGCGGTCAGCCGCCCGCAGTCTGATCTGGTCGGCCAAGTCCTTTCTTTGTAGCGAGTTTTTGCTTTTCTTTCAGCAGCCGAACGATTGCGTCGACGGGCGGCGCAAGGTCGGGCGCCGACTTGCTGTTCGAGCGCCACAAGTATCCAAAGAATGTTCTCAGTATGCGCATTGTCGTTACCTCCTGGACCACCAAACTTGGCTTGGGCGTTGTTGTTCCTGAACGACGGGCCAAGTCCAAAGGCGAACTCACCACGTGGCAAGCAGGCGGCTGGAGTCTTGGACGGGATAGCGGTTCTGGAACTCGTTCCTCCAGAACTCAGCCGTGATCGCTCCCGGTTGCGGACGCTCTTTTATTCTTCCGACCTGGAATTCGGGGAGACGGTCGAGGAGGCTTGGCTGAATAGACCGAGGGCAGGTTGTGGCGGTTGGCAGGGGCGCAGGTGCCTTGGCGATCACCGAAAGCTGAAGGAGCGGTGCGTCCCGCCCCTCCGAATGGCGCTACTGGGCCGCATGTTCGACTGGCCAAAGGTCGAGGCTCAATCTGGAAAACGACGTGAAGTGCTCGCGTCTCGGATTGTGGCAAATTGCATGGCAGAAGGGCGGACGAGTAGAGCTTCTTTGCGAGACGACCGTTAGGACGGGCTTGTCAGCAGGCGGTTTGTCTTTCGTTTGGGTCGGGCAGCACTTTGACCTTGTGATGAACCCCTCTCCGATCAGCCCGCGTCCTTCCCATTCCCTCGGGCCGCGGGCTTCTTGTTTTTGTTGGGTGGCCCGTGGAGCGGCGCGGCTAAATGCGCGGCGGGCCTTTTTTGTTTCCGTGTGGAACTTCGGCGCGGACTGAAAGTTTCATTCGTGCAGCTGCGACATGGATGACTCCCGATGAGCCCGCGTCCTTTTTCCCGAAGGGCGCGGACTTTCTTTCGTGCACAGACACCGGGCGGGTCACGTTTCGCGACATGCAGCGAAATGGCCGCTTGCGCGCCGCCTCAATCGCTCGCATTCCTCCGGAAAGTGCTGAGCAAAACGCACGATGGCAACTTGATGGCAAGTGGATCCCCTCACAAAGTTGCCGGCCGGTTGCGCCACTGCTGGACGAGGCTTATTGGGCGTCACTTCCGGTGATTATCGCGTGCGCTTCGCCCAGCCACAGCTTCCAACCTGTAGTGAATGGATTGGAACACAATCTTGCTGTCCTGGATGACGAAGCTGCCAGCGCCGTCGGTGGCGTCGAATCTTGACGAAGTGGCAGACCAGGTCAGCAGGGCAAAAGGACAACGAACTTATTTGAGACGTGGTTGAACTCACCTTCGGGCAATTGGTCGCGCAGGTAATGGATGACAGTCGGACGGCATCATGGCCAACCAGATTCGAATTGGCAGTCAAGAGGACGATCCTCAGCATGGTTGCGCCTGGGATCCTCCTCGAGATCGCCTGCGGCGCGGGGCCTCAGATGGTCTTCGAAAACCTGCTCTACGGATCGGGCAATTTAAACGCTCCGTTTGTCTCCGCTGCCAAACTGAATGTGTTGCGGCTTGTTCCTTTACGTCGACAACGGAACGCAGTCACTCTCGGATTCGTTGCAGTGTATGAGCAATGTTGGACACAGGTCGGGTCAAGCTTCGAACGATCAGGGCCGCATTTCAGAATTGCCCGAGAAGATCGAAGGGATGAGCTCTCGAAATCGCTGCATCATCGTGGTCGGAGCCTCGGCCGGCGGCGTCGAGGCACTGAAGCGGCTCGCGACCTATCTACCGCCCGATCTTACCGCTGCTGTCTTCGTGGTGCTCCACGTGGGCCAGACGAGCTATCTCCCGGAGATCCTTGGTCGGGCTGGCCCTCTCAAGGCGATCAAGGCGAAGAGCGGGGAGCAGTTCGAGCGGGCGCGCATCTATGTGGCTTCACCCGGTTTCCATCTGCTGCTTCACCACGATCACATGCTGCTCCGGCGGGGCCCTCGCGAAAATCTCGCCCGGCCGGCGATCGATCCTCTCTTCCGGTCGGCCGCATGCAGCTATGGAGCTCGGGTCATTGGCGTCCTCCTCTCCGGCAGCTTGTCCGACGGCACTTCGGGTCTCCGGGCAATCAAGGCCGTCGGGGGAGTAACAGTGATCCAGGACCCGCAAGACGCGGCCGTCCCAGACATGGTTCGGAGCGCCCAGCGCCATGTCGAAATCGATCATTGCGTGCCGATCGTCGGAATGGGCGACCTGTTGGCCCGGTTGGCCTCCGAGCCCGCCGGCGAGACGCTTCCTATTCCACCGGGAGTCCGGCTGGAGGCGGCCGTTGCAGCTCAGGAGCACTCCGCTATGTCGAATGAAGATCGTCTCGGCGAACGTTCGTTGTTTGTTTGTCCGGAGTGCCACGGTCCTCTGTGGGAGATCGAGGACGGCGACATGCTTCGCTACCGATGCCACACTGGGCATGCCTTCACGTCGGACGCGGTGCTCGAGGCCCAGTCGGCCGAGACTGACCTTTTATTGTGGAGCTTGCTGCGCGCGCATCAGCAGCGGGCGGCATTCACCCGGCGAATGGCCGACCGGGAAAGTGAGTTGGCGCGCGTTGACATGGCGGCAAAGCTGCAGGAACGGTCGAGAGAATACGAAGCGGACGCCGAAGTGATCGAACGAATTCTCGAAAGCAGGCGTGGCATAGTTGCAGAGAATGGCGCGACGACGAAGCAAAACTGATCCGGCCTCGCCAACACGCTGCAGGGAAGGATGCTCGGTGTCCCGTTTTGTCGGATAGGCGCATCGGCCGGCGGCATAGCCGCACTTCCGAAAATTTATTCCCGACGCGCACCCGACAGCGGACTCGTCTATGTTGTCAGCATCCCGATGCCGAGCACAAGAGCGAACTGGCGAGCATGATTCAGTGTTGCGCACAGTTGGAATCGGAAGTCGTGAAGGCGATCAAACGGAACCGGATCTATGTGATCCCCGGTCAGCTCGCTCAATCGACCCGGGCGATTGGACCCTCCACCCGCTCGAAGACGGTTACTGCCGTGGTCTAAGAAAGTTTCGTGTTCGGCACTATGAGGACCGTGGATTGCCGATCGGCCCGAAGGAACAAACAGCACCCACTTTGGTTAAAGCTGCGCGTGCCACCAGACACGCGTTTCTCACACTCGGAGACGACGATGGCTACGAAAAAGGAATCGCAAAGCAAGGCCAAGGGCCTCGAAGATCTTTTCCACGACGGACTGAAGGACGTCTACTACGCAGAGCGCAAAATCCTGGCTGCGCTGAAGAAGATGGCGAAGGGTGCCGAATCCGACCAACTGACCGCCGCATTCGAAAAGCACCGCGACGAGACGGAGGCGCAGATCGAACGGCTGCAGCAGGTCTTCGAGATTTTCGGCAAACGGGCACAAGGCAAGACATGTCCCGCGATCGACGGCATCATTGAGGAAGGACAGGAGATACTGGAGGAATTCAAGGAAGCTCCAGCTCTGGACGCTGGTCTTGTGGCGGCGGCGCAAGAGGTTGAACACTATGAGATCGCCCGCTATGGCACCCTGATCACCTGGGCCGGACTGCTCGGCCTAAAGGATGCCGTGCCGCTGCTCGAGGAGACGCTCGAAGAGGAAAAGGCGACTGACGAAGCGCTAACGCAGCTTGGAGAGACCAGCGTCAACGAGAGAGCGATGCAGGAAGCTGCCTAGTTGAGAGAGAACGCGCCTTCGGACAACGGCGGCGCGCCTTTGTCGCCGGTGCTGGCCGGTCGGGCGCCAAGCCCGCGGCAGCTCCTGTTCGAGCCTAACATCTCTGTCACGTGAAAATCGATTGAACGAAAGCACGATCGCGTTCGTGCGCTTTGGGAATGGATGTAGCCCGTGTGGGAGGAGGCGGCTGTTTTTTTGCTGTCCGGTGGAACCCGATCTGGCGACAATAGTTCGGTGCGGCAACAAAGCGCTGTGCTGTCGGATCGGGGAGATCAATGCGGGAAAGACAAGCATTCACCGACAAAGAAAAACAAGACAGAAAAGAGCGCACGTCGGATGCTGCGCGAGAATTGATCGAGGTCGAGCGCGCGGCACGAGACGCAAAGACGGCTCGGCTTCGGGAACAACGACTGAGGACTGAAACCGCTCTTCCTCCAGCACCGGCACCGAAACCGAAGAGGAATTGGAAGATCAAGAAGTCGTAATAGCTACGCTGCACCTGGCGCTCTTCAATCATCGGCGGCTGTCTCAAGACGCAGTTTGATTACAGGCTGCAGCGGCTGGTGCTCGGTCCACGACCACCCTGATCCGACCCTTCGATGTAGTCGTAGGCAGCGTCAGATAATTCGCCACGTTTGGTCCTCGCGAGCCCTGCCAATTGCTCTGGACTTCTCTGAGCGGCGGATGGCGGATTGTTCCGAACGTGCCTACCCTGGTCTTCAGGAAAACCGATGCAGATTGGGCGCGCAAATACACTGCTCATCGAAACCGCCAGTGAACTCGAGATCGAGAATGCGACTATCGACGGTAAGGCTTCAGGACAACGCCGGTTTACCCAAAGAGTTGAAGAACGGCAAGGCGAAGCAGTGGGCCGGAGGCGGTGAAGCTGCATATCAAGCACCTCCGCGGCGAGCATGACCATATCCGACATGACATGATTCTGCGCTGTGTATCAGCTAGCTCCTGGCCAATACACTTCACGTGTTCGGCGGCTGCTGCCGTTGGCGCTCAGCTTCGGCTGCATGCCATTCTCGGTCGATGGAGCCTTCCTCAGCCTTGTGGAAGTACTGCGAGCAAACTAGCCAGCCTTTGAGCGGCCTTAGCAATGCAACACACGCTCCAACGGTGAGGGGTAAGGTTGTGAGCGCATGCATCCAGTAGGACGGCTCATACGTGAGCTGAAACCATAGTGCGAAAGCCAGCGCCGGGAATGCCACAATCGACATGGAAAAGAAGGCCGGGCCGTCAGCCGGATCGGCGAACGAGAAATTCAAGCCGCATACACCGCAACTCCGCGCCAGCTTGAGATAGGTGCTGAACAGATGCCCCTGTTGGCAGCGCGGGCAACGCCCCCTGATACCAGTTAGGACGGGGTTGGTCGTTTCGTTGTAGGTCATCTCAAAACCACATCACCGCGGCATTGTTCCGAGGCAGGATGCGTCCTCGTTGGATTTCGGCGACGAGGAGTAACTGGTTTTGCTCGCGCCAATGTCGCGTAGATAGCGCAACCTTTAGGGGCTACCACTTAGGTCCGCTCGCCGAACTCTTTCCCGTTTCCAGGCGCCGGACGACGGTCGTCGGGTGGAATCTGGATGACCTGCGCTTCGGTGCGGCCGAACTCACGGCCAATTTGAAATGCCGCGTACAGCGCGCCAAGACTGATTAAAAGTCGAAGCATTGAGATCTCCTTCGGCGGTAGAACTACACGGCTGGCAGTTAGTTCCACAGGGGCGGAACCACAACGTTCAACATTCGTTGCCACTTACCTTGGGCCAAGGAGGACGCAACAGATGGCGGTCAAGAGTACGAGCGACGCGAGCCGAGTTAAGAAGGGTGCAGAACTGGAAGTTGAGCACCTCGCGGAGGTGACAGGCGTGACGCCCAAACAAGCGCGGGCATTGCTTCGCAAGCACGGCGCAGACTGGCAGCGGCTGAAGGACGAAGCTGAAGATTTGAAGAAGGAGGACTAGTCGGGTCGATCTTCGGCGCCACGCCCGCCCCCAAGCATGCAGTCGACAATCCGCCGCCCGATGTCTTTCAGTGATCTCCCAAGGCCTGGAGTCTCGTGCCGGCGATGCAGCCTGTCGCGAGGAAAGGTGCGTTGCAAACGCTGAAGTCGTTTAGGCGGTGAGCCCGCCGCTAATGATTGTTGCGCCGTGGTTGCGACGTGAGGCACGCATATCCAAGGCGCAGGCAGGGCAGGGAACACATGGCCTGGCCCGAAGTTGGGGGTGCCAAAGGAGAGAGGGATGGCGACCACGGCTTCGCAGCATCGCCGTTTTCCGACGTCCGCAGGTATTCTGCTGGGCCTTGGCCTGGGCGGGTTCTTTGATGGAATCGTGCTGCACCAGTTGCTCCAGTGGCATCATATGGCGACCAGCGCCGGCTATCCCGCCGACAGTGTTGAGAACCTTAGGTTCAACACGCTTCTCGATGGCCTATTCCACGCCGGCACATACATCTTCGTCGTGCTTGGTTTGGTCGTGCTGTGGCGCACCGCTCACAAATCTCATCTCTGGTGGTCGGGAAAGATGTTGCTTGGGACGATGCTGATGGGCTTCGGGTTATTCAACCTAGTCGAAGGGGTGATCAATCACCAGCTTCTCGGCATCCACCATGTCAACGAAACCGTCCCGCCGGACCAGTGGATCTACTGGGACATCGGGTTCCTGGTTTGGGGTGCACTGATGCTGATCGGCGGCCTAGCGCTGGCAAGGCGGGGCAAACGGGAGTCGCCAGGCGAGCCGCGCTAGTTTCCGGCACTGCACGCATGCACCGTACTGGTCAATCCCGGCTGTGGAACAAATCACGCGCAGCGCGGTTCGGGGCACTTCAGCCAGGGAGGGAAAAATGCGCAGAGTGTTGAATGCAGGCATTCCGTGCGCTCTTGTGGTTGTTGCCGCCAGTCTCAGCGCACTGTCGGATCCACTGCCGCCCGATACAACCTACCGACCGTTGCCCGCCCGTCCATTCTCCGCCGTCAAGGCTGACGACGAAGCGCAGAAGCCGCGCGTCATGGCACGCCAGAGGGCTTTGCTGGAGGAGCGATACGACCTGTCCGATCGCCCCATGCCAGGCACAATGATGTCGGGCGGGACAAAACCTGTCCAGGACGGCGTCCGGGTCAAGCTGGCGAACGACCAGACCTGGCAGGGCCTGGCGGAGATGAGCCCTGGCGAGATACGTGACCGCAAGCTGCTGCCCAATGGTCTTTTGCCGCTGCCCCACGTCAAACAGGCGACCGGAGGACAGGTTTTTCCGGAACAGGAAATTCGTGAGATCGGCCGGCAGGAGGGGCGCGATCTCCGACGCTTCGACGTCGATTTCGATCTTCCCGATCATCTTACGCCAGAGTTCCCGTCACCGATATTCCTGACCACCCATCCGGAGCTGGGCGACGTCTCCCGCGGCGAGTTGCTGACGATCCGCAACTATTATGAAATCATGAACGGCATCATCACGCCGGTTCAGATGGAAGGGCTGCGGCTACTCCTGACGCCATTCCCGCAAGAGGAATTCAACCAGACCGAGGACCGCAAGGTGGCGGCGCAAAGCCTGGGCGTAACCTGCCTCGATTGCCATGCCAACTTCAACACCAACGCTGCCTTTCATCTGACGCCCGATGTCAGGCCGCAGGCCGCGCGCTTCCGTCTCGACACGACCAGCCTGCGCGGTCTGTTCAACCAGCAGATCCATGGGTCGAAACGGTCGCTGCGCTCAGTCGAGGATTTTACCGAATTCGAGCAGCGCACCGCATACTTCAACGGCGATCATGTCAGCGCCACCAGGAAGGGCGTCAACCTGCCCGATCGCCCAAACCAGGTGGCGATGATGGCGCAGATGCAGAACATCATCGATTTTCCGCCCGCGCCGAAGCTTGACCCGTTCGGCCGGCTCGATCCCGCCTTGGCCAGCGAGCAGGAACTGGCGGGCGAGCGCGTGTTCATGGGCAAGGGCCGCTGCGCGCAATGTCATGTGCCGCAAACGTCGTTCATGGACAACAACATGCACGATCTGAAGCTGGAGCGCTTCTACAAGCCGGGGCAGACCTTCAACGACATGGTGGAATTGCCGGACGGGCCGATCAAGACGTTTACGCTGCGCGGCATAAAGGACACGCCGCCCTATCTGCATGACGGCCGCCTGATGACGCTCGCCGATACGGTAGAGTTTTTCAACCTGGTGCTCGGCACCAAGCTCACCCAAGACGAAAAGAATAACCTCGTTGCCTATATGCTCGCGCTTTGACCGAGGCAGGCCGACCGATCCCGGCACATCTTCGAAGGAGGTTCTCATGCGTCTTCTTGCAACTGCTTTGGGGTTGGTGCTGTTTTCCGCATCGCCCCTTATGGCCCAGATCGGAAACCCGGCCGGCATGGCCCCGGATACCAGGATGGAGGCGCCGGGCCAGCCGGCGCCTCACCAGACCAACTACCAGGACCGGCTGTTCGCGCAACTGGCCGCCGCCGGCGGCGCAGCCGAGGTCGAATTCGGCAAGCTCGCGAAAAAGTCCGGCAACTCCGCCGTCACGGCATTTGCCGGCCGCATGGTCGACGACCACTCGGCGGCGAACGCGAGACTGAAATCTCTCGCTGAGACCCACAAGATCCCGCTGCCGGAAGGGCTCGATGAGGAGCACAAGCGGCAGCGGGCCGAGCTTGAAAAGCTCGACGGGCTGAAGTTTGATATTGCCTATATCAGCGGGCAGATCACCGATCACCAGAAGACGGTGCAGCTGCTCATATGGGAGATAGGGTCGGGACAGGACGCCGACCTTCAGCATTTCGCCTCCGAGATTTTGCCGACCGTGCTCGAGCACCTGCAACTGGCGCGCGACATCAAGGCGGAACTGGCAAGCCAAGCGATCGCCGACGCCAACACGGCGCCGACCAGGCAGTAGCCCGCCCGCGGCAACATCAAGCTGTCTCCTGCATTGTTGCTCGGCCAGTCTCGTCGCGCTTTTCTTGCGGTGAGTGGCCGCCTACGACCCCGCGCGCAGCGGTAGTCGGGAACATCAGCGCCAAACTGCCGTTTGGCATATTATCGCGGGAGAAGGTGTTGCAGCGGATCGTATCAGGAGCTCTGGCAGGACTTGCGGCCACGCTGGCGATGACCATCGCCATGCGGCACCTTCATCCGTTGCTCGACGACCGGGACCGTTATCCTTTGCCACCGCGCGAGATCGTCGAGCGTGTCGCCACCGCCGGTGACGAGCAGGACGCGCGAACAAGCACGCTGCTTGCCCATTTCGGCTTTGGAGCGCTGACCGGCTCGATTTTTGCGCTTCTGCCCATGCGCCGTGGCAACGGCATCCTTTACGGCCTCGGCGTGTGGGCGCTCAGCTATCTCGGATGGATCCCCGCCGCCCATATCCTCGCGCCAGCCTGGCGGCACCCCGCCTACCGAAATCTTCTGATGCTGGCTGTCCATGTCGTCTGGGGCGCGACCCTCTCCAGATCTCTGAGCGAGCTCGAAGCCGCAAGCAGCGAAGTGTTTGGTCGGCCCGCCGGCCCAAGGGCGGCGATATCGGAAATTCGTGAGGAGCCAGGCTGATGGCTCCAGGGCAGCGGGCTTGTAGATGCCACGGTAATTTCTCGTTTTCCGTCCGGGTCATTCGCCGGCCTACGCGTAGCGGTCGTGGCGGCGCACCCAGTCCATTCCCTCAGCTTCGTTGCGCCCCATTGGCATGAGGTCGAGTATGGCGTAGGTGCCCATCATCACCTCCACACCGCGGCCGTAGGTGGAGTAGGTGTGAAAGACGGTGCCAGCCTTATCCTTGTAGAAGGCGCTCAGGCCAGGCCATTCCTCGCCGGTTTCCCGCCATTCGCCGAAGTTGTAGTCGATGTGCCCGGTGGCGACCTCTTCGGGCGTAAAACTGACCCGGAAATCGTAGTTGAACGGACTGCCGTTCGAGGACACCCATCGGAACTGCCAGCCCATACGTCTGCGATAGCGCTCGATATCGGCAAGCGGCGCGCGCGAGACGGCGATCATGGTTACATCGTGATGCGCCAGATGCTTGTTCATGCCGTCGGTGTGATCAGCCATCAACGAGCAACTCGGGCAGCCTTCCTTCCATCCCGGTGCGAACATGAAATGTTGCATGAGAAGTTGCGAGCGGCCGTCGAAGAGATCGGCGAGCGCACGCGGACCATCCGGCGTGTCAAACAAATATTCCTTGTCGATACGCACCCAGGGCAAGGCGAGCCGCTCGCGTGCGACCTTGTCGCGAAGCTGCGTGAGTTCCTTCTCCGCTCGCAGGAGGTCCCGGCGGGCGGTCAGCCAGTTATCGCGTGAAACAACAGCGTGTTGCATTGTCAGTCTCCTTGGGTTTGGGCGACGGAAGTGTTGCAGTGCTGCGAACGGGCGGAAAAGAGCTTCAGCCACGGCGATACGTGAAAGAGGCTCATCAGCAGGTACATCAGGGCCATGTCGTTGATCGGCATGAAAGGCGGGGCGGCAGAGCACATGGTCATGCTCGAGCCGACAGTAGAAATCCAGGCCATCAGGGCAAAGGTCGGTGCGGCGGCGAGCCCGAGCCAGCGGGCAAAACCGACCGCCTGCCCGAGCAACGAAGTGGCTTTCTCTTTTGCTGCAAACATCGTCATTTCCGGTCCTGCGGTCGAATTCGCCGTTTCCACGGTTTCGATAAAAAGACGCTATCTCGGGCAGCCGGAGAGGTGAGAGTTACAAGTGTGACGGGATTTCAATGTGGGGCTGCAAACGGACCTGCAGCAATCGCCTACCGCAATAATCGGGAGCGCGCATTAGCCCTAATCCAACGCAATCTCACCGCGCTTGGCCGACACGGAAACGAATGAGACGACTCCCGGTTGTTGGCAGGGTTGACCCCATGCGGTCTTTCAGCGCGAGCGTCGCTTGCTGGAGCTGCGTCAGTCGGTCGGAGGCCAATGGTATTTTTAATGGTACGCTAATATACATAGACGCTCGAACGAGCAGCGCCTGCCAAATACCTGGGGGAACGCCATGCGAAGCCTCGTCTTCACGGCAATGTGTATCGCCACCGCAACTGCCGCCAGCGCCCATGATTGGTACGAGGACAGGATTGACCCACTGACGAAATTCAAGTGTTGCGGTGGCTCTGATTGCCGCGCCATACCTCGGTCGTCGGTACGGTCCAGGATAGACGGTGGTTACACTTACTTGCCGCATAATTTCAACATCCCACGGGACCGTGTGCAGGAATCGCCGGACGGCCAATACCACATCTGCGAGAGTACCTACGTCGTCACTAATCAGCTGTATTGGCGTTGCTTTTTCGCACCTCGCGCAAATGTCTCTCTAATTCTCCCACATTAAGATACTGCCCGAATTCCTTGCCGCCCGGACAAGTGGAGCTGGACCAATCCCAGCGCTTTCGGCCGGAGAAGCAGCTGTTGGGATCGATCATCCTGGGAACATTTTCGTCAGCCTTCAATTAAGCAGAGAAGCTGGTTTGGAGCAGATCAATGGGTATTTTTTCCGACCTTGATAAGAAACTGACGGAGAATCTCTACGCGCACGGCAACGACCTCGTCGATCCTGCCGCGGATCTTCCCGAGAGCGTCGAGGAACGGGTCGAACTCTTGATGCCGTTCGTTCAGCCGGAGGCTCGCGAGTTGGTCCGTTCGCAGATCCTTGGTCTCATTCATGAGTACAGGAATGAGGATTGAACGCCTATGGTCATCGTCAAACCTGGAGCAGCTGGCCGAGAGACATGTGCTTTCGCAGCGCCGGAAAACATCGACGATGTGGAGGAAATACGCGTCGAATAGAACGGCGACGATCTCGTGGCTACCGGAGCTCGGGGGCCGATGAGAATTCTCGTTGTTGGAGCCAGCGGCTTGATCGGTGCTTCGATCTGCGCCCGCCTCGTTTCCGAAGGACATGAGGTGGTCGGCATCACCCGTAGCCCTCGGGCAAATGCAGCCCGCGATTACCAGACATTGGTGCTGGATATGGCCGCAGCACTTCGCCCTGAGGATTGGCTGCCGCACCTGACTGGCATCGATGCCGTGGTGAACTGTGCCGGCGTTCTGCAGGACAGCCCGCGCGAAAAGACCGGTCAAGTTCATCGCGATGCGGCGGCGGCGCTTTTTCTCGCCTGCGCGCGGGCCGGCGTTGCCAAGGTGATCCACTTCTCGGCAATGGGAGTGGATCGGGCACAGCCTTCGTCGTTCTCGGCGACGAAATATGCCGGCGATCAGGCGCTGATGGCGCTTGACCTGGACTGGATAATCCTTCGCCCTTCCGTGGTGCTCGGCCGGCCCGTGTTTGGGGCCAGTGCATTGTTTCGCGGCTTGGCCTCGCTGCCGATCCTGCCGTCAATGCCAGATACCGGCCGGCTGCAGGTCGTGCAGCTGGATGATGTGGTCTCGACTGTGCTCTTCTTCCTCGATCCCGGCAGTCCGTCTCGTCTGGCGCTGGAACTTGCCGGTCCCGACCAGCTGACCATGGATGAGATCATCGGTACTTTCCGCCGCTGGCTCGGCTGGGCTCCTGCAGCCAGGCTGGTCTTGCCGGGCTGGGGTGCGCGGATTCTCTACCGCCTCGGCGATTTTGCCGCGATGCTCGGCTGGCGGCCTCCGATGCGCACCAATGCCGCCAGGGAGATCGCACGGGGGGCGCTCGGAGATCCCTCGGACTGGATTTCCCTGACCGGCATACAGCCACAAAGCCTGGCGCAGTTCCTCGCGCTCAATCCTGCGACGGTGCAGGAAAAATGGTTTGCCCAGCTTTATGTCACCAAGCCTGCAATCTTCGTCGTGCTGCCGTTGTTCTGGATCATGACAGGGATTGTGTCGCTGACCACTGGCTACGGCAACGGCATCGACCTCATGCAAAGCACGGGGGCTGGCATATTGTCGGCGCCGGCCGTGATCGCCGGCGCTCTTGCCGACATCGTCGTCGGCGCACTCGTAGCCTGGCGGCCAACGGCGCGAAAAGGTCTCTACTCCGGCATCGCGCTGTCGCTGTTCTATCTGATCGTGGGCACTTTCCTGCGCCCGGACCTGTGGAACGAACCACTTGGGCCATTCCTGAAAGTCTTGCCGATCATCGTCCTTCACTTCGTTGCCTTGGCGATCCTGGAGGAGCGCTGATGCTCTATTTCGTGCTGAAGTTCCTGCATGTCATCGGTGCCAGCGTGCTGCTTGGCACCGGCGCCGGCATCGCCTTCTTCATGCTTCTCGCCCACAGGACCGGCAATGCGGCAACAATTGCGGCAGTGGCGCGCATCGTCGTGGTCGCCGACTTTCTGTTCACGGCAACCGCCGTCGTGGCGCAGCCGATAACCGGCGTCGCGCTCGCCTGGTTGGCGGGCTACTCGCTCTCCGAAGGCTGGATCGTGCTGTCCATTGCGCTCTACATCGTCACCGGTGTGTTCTGGCTGCCGGTGGTGTGGATGCAGATGGAAATGCGCAATCTGGCTTCCGCAGCCGCCAAGACGGGGACCCCGCTGCCGGCCCGGTATATCAGGCTTTTCCGGCTGTGGTTCGCCTTCGGCTTTCCCGCCTTTGCTGCCGTCCTCGGGATTTTCTGGCTGATGATCGCGCGGCCGACGATCGAGTGGTGACGCCTTGCCGCGATAATGCATGACGCGAAAGCATGCCCTCGGGCTTGAACCGAGGGTGCGCAGCGGTTTTGCGACAACGACATGCATAAACAACAACTTATAGCGCGTCACATGAATCCGTTCAAATTGCGACGCGCTTTGGATGCCGTGGCTTCGATTTCGGCGCTGGAACATCTTTCCCATGAATGCGTTCGGCGCGGATGGATCAACCCGCGCGCAAACGCCGACATTCAGCCTCGTCCGCGACTGAAGCGGATGTTCTCATCGTTGGCGGTGGACCTGCGGGGCTGGCGGCGGCTGTCTATCTCGCCAGGTTCCGTCATCGGGTCGTCGTGGTCGACGCGGGTGAACCGCGCGCGAGGCTGATTGCGGAAAGCCGCAACTGTCCGGGATTTCCGGAAGGGATCAGCGGCCCCGATCTTCTGCAGCGGCTTCGTTCCCAGGCCGCCAAGTTCGGAGCGACACTGATCCAGGATCACGCGTCATCGGTCGAGCCGACCGTAGGCGGGTTCGGCGCCGAAACCAACGGCGGGCGGATCGTCGCCCGAAAGGTATTCCTGGCGACAGGTATCGTCGATGTCGTGCCTGCAATTCCGCGTCTGCGCGAGGCCATCGCCAAAGGCAGCGTACGCCTTTGCCCGGTTTGTGACGGCTACGAAGTCATAGATCGTCAGGTCGCGGTCATCGGTCACGAGGCGCAGGTGCTGCGAGAGGCCTTGTTCCTCAAGCAGTATACGCAGCACGTCACAATGATCGCACGCTATCTTCCAGATTTTTCCGCCAGCACACGACGCGTGGCCACGGAAGAGAACATTGCTATTTGCGACGCATTCAAAAAGTTTGTTCCCACCGACAGCGGCTACCAGGCCATCCTCAAGGACGGCGAGGTGCGCCATTTCGACGTCATCTATCCGGCGATGGGATGCCAGGTGCGTTCCGACCTTGCGCTGGCAATGGGCGTCAAATGCTGCGACGAGGGCTATGTCATCGTCGACAAGCATCAGCGGACTTCGGTCGAGGGGGTGTATGCCATCGGCGACCTGGTCAAGGCTCTGAACCAGATCGCAGTCGCCTTCGGCCAGGCTGCGATCGCCGCGACAGATGTTCACAATGACCTGGCCCTCGGCTACGAATAAGGCCCCTGAACATTAAAGGGCACAGATATACGGTAGGCGGGGCGAGCGGGATGGCACCAGCTATTGTTGTGGTGCTGGGTTTCCCAGCCCCTCCAACAGTGTGCTCAAGGCCGCATCCAAGGGGGCCGATCCCACCTTCTCGGGCACCAGGAGTCCATCGATCGCAAGCATGGTCATGCCGTGGATGAGCCCCCAGCCGGCTGCCGCCTGACCTTTTATAGGCCGCTTGCGAATGTTCCCCGCGGCCTGTCCCCGCCGGAGGATTTCGACGAGAACGTCGAATACCGCCAGCGCCCGCTCATTGAGATGCATTCCCACCGCTTTTCCCTCCTCCGCGCTAAACATCAGGCGGTAGAGAGCCGGATTGTCCGTTCCGAACGCGACGTAGGCTCGAGCTATCGGAGTAATTTCGTCGCGCAGAGTTTTCGGCGCTTCAGACTTCGCTGCCGATAGGGACTCGCGCAGCCGGTCGAACCCAATCATAGCGATCTCCGCAAGCAGCGCGGCCTTATCGGAAAAGTGCTTGTAGGGTGCCGCGTGGCTTACGCCAGCCCGGCGGGCGACTTCCCGCAGGGTGAACTGCCAGCCCTTCTCCTCCCGAAGCATATCCAACGCCGTCTCGATAACCGCACGGCGGAGATCACCGTGGTGATAGGGGCGGTTGGGTGCGTCCTGCATGCTACCTCAAAGTTTCTTGCGAATACATTGTTGACACTGGCTACTTAAGGGACTACATCAGGGCGTAAGTTTCTTCTGTCTACATCGGAGCGGACCATGAACGCAATCGCAAAAATCACCGATGCAGATCGGCTGGGCAGTCTCCTCGCCGGCCAGCGTGCTGCCTTCATGCATGATGCTGCGCCTTCGCTGGCGCAGAGACGCGCTGATCTGGCCATGTTCAGAGTCAGGATAATCGGGCGCCGCAAAGCGATCGAAGATGCCATCAATGCCGATTTCGGACATCGAAGCTTCGGCGATTGGAATTCCGTTTCCCAATGACAACGAGGAGCATCAGCACATGACCATTGACCCATCGTTGGTGCTACGCGGCTCCTGCGAATGCAGCGCTTGCTCGTTCGAGGTGCATACGTTGCCGAAAGCCAGGTTCCGGTGCCACTGTTTGATCTGCCAGGCCTTCAACGGCAAACCGTTCGCGGATGTGGTCGCCGTTCGCGCCAAGGGTGTCGTGCTGAAAAACGCCGGCAATATTTCATTCAAGAAATACCGTCCGCCGCCGAACTTCAATCGCGGGGTCTGCCGGACCTGCGGCAAGCCGGTTGTGGAGGTTGCCGGCGTCGGGCCGTTCAAGGTGATGTTCATCCCGGCCAGCAATTTCGAGCCCGAGGCCCGGCTGCCGCCGGTTCGGATGGATATATTCTATCACCGTCGTGTGCTGGACGTGCCCGGTAGCCTGCCCAAGTACAGCGGCTATTACCCGAGCCTTTTGGCAGTCGGGAAAATGATCATGAGTGGCTTGTGAATTGGTGAATCGATTTATTTGGGTGCCTGTGCCCGTTTCATGTTCGGGGCCATAAGCTCTCGAAACCTACCTTGCTAGCGCAGCATGGCTGCCAGCACGAAGGCCGCGGCCGCTACGAGAACGACTGCGGCAATCACCAGCACCGGCCAGTTCTTGCCAGGCTGAAGATCAGGCTCGCTTCCTGCCGGCCGCATCGCATCGCCGAAGCTTGCTTCATTCGTGAACTCTGGCTGTCGCCGTGGACGAGCCTCGGCGACAGGATTTTGCACATCTGCCGCTTCCGCGTCGGTCTCTTCAGGTGCGGCGGCAGGGTCGAACCCCGGGGTCTTATCCCTTGTCCCCCCGGCCTGAATATAGCCTCTCGCTTTGGTCTGATCTCGTCGTGCAGCCATCATGGTCTCTCCTTGGCAACCAAACTTCGATCTGCCTCAGCGGTTCCAGTGTGCGCAGCATTTGCCGGACAGACCCGATTTCTGAACAGATTTGGCGGTGATCCGGCTTCTCCGGAACAGAGGGCGCCGTTCGCAGTTGTGTTGGATCATCGCCTGGTGAGTTGGCCATGCCGTCTGCACTTGAGCAACTGGCTCAATCCGTGAAAGAGCGACGAGCGATCTTGTTCGTTGGGGCGGGGGTGTCGATGAGCGTCGGCCTGCCATCCTGGGAGAAGCTCATCGAGCATATGGTGGATGAACTCGGCCTCGATCGAGACGTGGTCGACAGGCCTGAGTCCAGTTACCAAGCTCTTGCCGAATATTACCGGCTGAAGCATGGCAGTCTCGGCCCCTTGCGCAGCTGGATGGATCGCGAATGGAGCGTCTCGCGGGAAAAAGTCAAGGGATCGGCGATCCACAAGCTGATCGTGTCACTCGATTTTCCGATCATCTACACCACCAACTATGATCGAAACCTTGAGGTTGCGTTCGAAGTCCACGACCGCGCGTTCGTGAAAGTGGCCAATGCCAAGGATATCCCCAAGGTGAACGGCGAGGTTACCCAGATCATCAAATACCACGGCGATTTCGACGACGACGCGTCTCTCGTCCTGGCGGAGTCCGACTATTTCGAGCGGCTGTCGTTCGAGTCGCCGTTGGATGTGAAGTTTCGCGCCGACGCACTGGGGCGCACTGTCCTGTTCATCGGCTACAGCATGTCCGACATGAACATCCGTCTGTTGCTGTATCGGCTTTGGGAAACCTGGCGCCGGTCCGGTTATGAAAAGAATCGTCCGAAATCATTCGTCTTCATGCCGCAACCGAGCGTCGTCCAGGAAGCGGTTCTCGGACGCTGGGGCATCGACATGCTGACCGAGGAGGCCGATCGGCCGGAGGATGCTCTGGTGGCATTCCTGAGCAAGCTCAGAGACGCGATAGACCAGGTTTAGTGCGTATGCGTTCGGCCGGCCGGGAACATTGTAGATCGTTGCGACGTTCATAGCTGCGAAGGGATGCTGTTTGCGGAGGCCTATGATGGGCCAGTTCCAAATGATCGATCTCGTTTCCGTCATCGACGCCTGCACCACCGACCGCGCCGCAGGGCGATTGGTGTCGATGGCCAAAGCCGTCGAAGAGTTGCGGGTGCTGACCGGTGATTTCATCTCGCCGGACGAAATCGTGGCCAACGCACTGTCGCCGGTGGCGTGGGCGCGCGGCTGCGCGGTTCTGTTCGACGAGCAGCCGGGCGCCGACATCCTGCACGCGCCATGGCAGGACGCCTGACCGGCGCAGGACGCCTGAGCGTCGCCGAAAATCGGCAGCCGCGCCGCAGGGCGCTGCACGCATCGCATATGCGCCGCCGGGAGCGCTGGCGGCGGTACCGCAACAGGAGTGTTTAGCCACAATCCGTGAAACCGGAGAAATGCTATGAACAAAAACGAGACCCGTTACGAACATGGCGCGACAAAGTACCCGGCAAAGAAAGATGCCGACGCGTCGGATCAATTCTCGCAGGAGGCAGCCGGCAACAAGAAGCCTGCCGGCGGCATGGGCCTGACCCGGTCAAGGGACGAGGTGGAGGACAAAACCCATCAATCCGAAGGGCAGGACCCGCCCAGGCGGTCTACGCCCAGTGCAGAGACCGAAAAGACATCCGGCGCCGGTCCGTCGATCGCCGAGCGTTCCAAGGACGCCAAGGCTCCGAAGAGCGGCCGCCAGCCAGGCGCCTACACCAAGGACTGACCGGCCAGGGAGCTCAGCCCATCATCGTCTTCAGCGGCTCCCTAGCGAGGTTTGCTTCGATCTCCTTGCGGCCCGGCGTTTCCCGCAGGGCTGTGCGCATGTTCTTGCGATATTCGTTCGGCATGCGCGGCGGCAGCATAGGTTCATATGCGTCGACGACCGCCTCTATGATCACCGGGCCTTCCGCGGCAAACGCGGCATCAAGAACCCCATCGACGTCCTCAGGCCGGGTGACGCTGGTAGCCGATTCCCCCCATGACCTCCGCGGCCAGGGCGAAATCGATCGGCTGGAGTTCGCAGGCAAATTGCAGGTTGCCAAGGAACATCATTTGCTCCCAGGCGATCTGGTTGAGCATGTTGTTCTTGATCACCAGAAGCTTGAGCGGAATCCTGTAACGCACGGCCGTCGAAATGTGTCGACAAGGATCTCGGCGGTGTTGGGCATGGTTGCCTCCAGTGTGTTGTCCCGGGCCAATGACCGCCCCAGACCAAGGACAACCGGGAGAAGCAGGGCGAGGGCGCTTGTAAGAAGCGGCGCCGAGATTGACGCCTTCGGCGTGGACGAGGTGCGGGGCCGCTCCGCCTGTGGAAGAGCTGGGTGAGATAAAGCCGTGCGTGCCCCGCGCAGGGGGCGAGCACCCACAGGTTGGTTAAGACGTTGTCGACGACACCCCACGCCGTAGAAACCGGTCTCCCGCATGATGCCGTAGTGCAGGGCCACGGCGTTGAAGTTTGCGCTGCCACGTGTGTAGGTTGCGGCAAACATCCCGGCCGCTGGCGCGGCGTATGGGCCGAGCAATTCGCCTTACCGGCACAAGCAGAAAACGCTAGAATGAACTCCTGCGACGGTTCCAACTGCGCCAAAGACGAGCGCGATGAGCGCGGCGCTCTCCCGAGCGGATTCTGGTGGAACTCCTACCACGTTGCGCTCATGCACCCGGAGACTTGACTGCGAGGGAACGTGGGGATTCCGCTCACCCGTCTGCTGACACTTTGACTTCGCTTGGTGCGCGACAGGCCTGACTTCCGGCTGATCTTCAGATAGCGGCGATGTCCAGCTTCGAGCCGTCGACCAGACGCGACAGGCGGAACGGTGTAGGATCGACGCAAGGCGTGTCGTTTACGACAAGCTCTGCGGCCAGATAGCCAAGCCCCGGGCCCAGACCGAAGCCGTGGCCCGAGCAGCCCGCCGCGAGGACGAGGCCTTTCACCCCGTCCACCTGCGACACCACAGGCACTGCGTCCGGCGTGCAATCGACGAAGCCGCCCCAGGCACTATCGATCTCTATATCGCCGAGTTGGGGGAAGGTCTTCCGGACACTCTCCACCACTTGGCTTACCAGCCATTTTAAGGGTGGAGGATCCAGCACCCGATTCTGTTCGAAGATCCGATCGTCGCTGGTCAGCAGCGCCGGCATTGAATCCGGCCCCGAAAGGAACGATTGGCCGATGCCGAGCCTGACGTTCTTCAAGCGACGCAAGAATTGCGGCATGAATTCCCGGCTATACCGGATGGCCTGGGGCGTGATTTCGAGGTTCGCCTTGCCGCTGATCGCAAGCGTATAGCTGCCGTCCAGTCGGCGCGTGATCGTGCAGTAGGGTGTGGAGACCGCCTCGCCTATGTTGATTGTCGGGGTGGAACGCAGCGCGGTCTGCCGGATGCTCGCTTGGGGGAAACTGATCCCGAGCGGCCTAAGGAAGCGCGAGGACCAGGCGCCAGCGGCGCACAGCACCGCGCTGGTTCTGATGTAGCCCTTCTCCGTGTGCACGCCCGCAATCTTGCCATTGGCCAAGTCGAGCGCCCGCGCGGCGCATTCCTGGTGGATGGTGGCGCCCAGAGCTCTGGCCCCATCGGCGATAGCCGGCGCGGCGAGCGCAGGTTCGACCTTACCATCCCGGTCCGAATAGGTCCCGCCGACCCATTTGTCACGCGCTTCGGGGACGCGCTCGGCCACCTCCGCCCGGCTCAGCATGCGGGTGTCGACCTCGTACTCCCTGGCGACCTCGCGCCACCTTTCCCAGCCGGCGAGCACAGCCTCGTCGTGAGTGGCATAGACGAGACCGCAGCGTCGAAATCCAAGGTCCCGATTGATATCGCGCGTCAGCTCGTCCCACAGTCGCATGGAGATCACCGAGAGCGGCAGTTCACGCCGATCGCGGTTCTGCTGGCGGCACCAACCCCAGTTTCGGCTCGATTGTTCACACGCGACGTGGCCCTTCTCGAGCAGAGCCACAGAGAGGCCACGCTTCGCCAGGAAATAGGCGGCCGTAGAGCCGAGGATGCCGCCGCCGACGATGACGACGTCGACCTCGGCCGGGAGACGCTCATCGCTGTGGATGCGTTCGACTCGGGGCGACATGTTCCAACCAACCTCGGCTGCCAAGAATGCGGAAGCAAAGTTCCGATCAGCCCTTCATCGCATCGTGCGCTCGAAAGAATGTGCCGAAATCATCCAGGACTCCGCCAGATGTGCGGGTTTTTGATCCCTTGATCGATACGAGCTGCTCAAGCCCGACCGAGTTCCAGTTCGGCGCAGGGCGGCGTAACCTGCTCGCGAGTCCGTTGGATCGCGCTTGAGGGTCTAGAGCCTGCGAGCGAAGTTGTAGGCGGCAACGAAGTCGGCGAGGTGTTACCTGAGCTGATCGTGGCTCTCGTAGTAGAAGCGTTTGACCGTGGCGTCCTTGATCGTGCGGTCCATCCTCTTGCAGCTTTACGCGCTCGCTGCGGCGGGGCGTCCATACGTGGACATAGGCGATCAGTCGCCGAACGACGGAGATGCTCTGATGTTCCATCGGAACACCGTGGGGAGAAAGACTGACGGATCATGGCAAATGCGGATAGCAGCCCGGAGCAGATGAGCGAATAGACGGTTTATTCGGCCGCCATCTCGGAACGATCCCGCCGCCCTGCCATTATCGCCATAAGGACAGGCTCAGATCGTGGTGGCGCACGGTTGGTCCGCTTCGGCAAGGACCGTGGCCAACTGCAATCACCGGAAGTGGACAGTTCCGCCAGCGATCTGGGCCTCAAAAAATCGAACGCAAGGCACCTTGGAGAAAACCAATGGCTGGACGCAGAACCCATGAGCAGCAATTGCGCATCATTGAAAAGCGGGAGAACACGAAGGGCGCCGGCAAGGATTTCGACGCAGAGGCTGACCTGAAGCGATCAGCAGCGGGACGTGAAGCGCGGCGCAAGGGGTCGGAAATCAGGTCCAAGACACCCGACCTCGTTGACCCTGACGATCGCAACATCCTTCGCGGAGAAAATCAGGAGAGCGTTCATCACAAGAACCGTCCCGACGACTAAGAATTGGAGCAAGCCCATGGCAAAAGGTAGCAAGAAGCACATCGGAGCGGGTGCACGGGGAAAGGGTTCCGGTGCAGGCGCCATGACTACCACCCCAAAGGACAAGCTCGAGGAAAACAAAGTCCTGTCCAACCGCGACAAGGCCCAGCATACGAAGCGACGCGGCCTGGATTCCAGGCAGATCGCGACTGAGCAGCGCCAGGATCACGCTGCCAATCGTTTGCGCGATTGACGGCTCAACTGCCGTTGGCGCGGGCCCTGACCGGGTCGTTTCAGGTTGGCTGCAAGCACTAGGGGACGGGCCGTATGGCTCAGGCCCATTCGCCACTGAAGAGCGGTTCTATTGGATGGCGCGATTTGGTCATTTTGAGTTCGCGCAGAAATATCGCCGCGCTCGACGATCTCCATCGGTTGTCGGTCCTTGCTAGCCATGGCGTGCTCCTTCGGCAGATCGCGTCGACGATTTGCTCTCAAACTGCTCTGCCTCACGCAGCAGCCGGATCACTTCCGCGTCCGTGGTCTGTTCGAAGTCCTCATAATACCGGCTCACCGCAACAAACGGCTCAGGCGTGGCGAGACAGACCACTTCGTCCACATCGGCTTTGATGAGGTCCAGCGTGTCCCGGGGTGCGACCGGGACGGCCAGGACGACATGCGCGGCGCGATCCTTTCTTAGCGCCTTGAGCACCACTCTGACCGTGCCTCCGGTCGCAATGCCGTCATCGACGACGATGACGGTCCGGCCCAGGACCGAAGCCGCAGGCCGGCTTCCGAGATAGAGGTTTCTGCGACGTTCGATTTCGAGCAGTTGCCGCCGCATCTCTGCTTCGACGTATTCGTCTGACGGCCGGACCAAAGCCATCGCCTCCTCGTTCAGGACGAGCTGCGGATTTTCCCCGTCGACGACCGCGCCGATGCCATATTCGGGATGGCCCGGCGCGCCGATCTTGCGCACAAGCAGCACGTCGAGCCGGGCACGGAGTGCCTTCGCCACTTCGAAGCCAACCGGCACGCCGCCGCGCGGCAGCGCCAGCACCAGTGGATCGGTTGCCGCGAACCTGGCCAAAGCGGCGGCAAGCTGGCGCCCCGCATCCGTTCGATCTTTGAATCTCAAGGCGTCAAAGCGCATGGTCTTCACCTCTCCAAGGCCGAGACCTTGGCGTCGGTGCTGTTCAGGTCTCCTCCTCGCCCAAATTCAGCTTGCTGGCGAAACGACGATCGGAGGCAATTGTTTCGTCTCACCTTGGTAAAAATTGCCGAACCATGCGATTGGCCCCCGGTTCGCGATCAAATCGCTGCTGGAACAATCGATCGCTCTGCTGCGTTCGACTGTTTTACTCCTGCCGGGGGTGCTCGATGGCGCCACGTCCTTTCTGGAAAGGCTATCTGAAGCTTTCACTGGTGACCTGCCCGGTGGCGATGACGCCCGCTACCACCGAGAGCGAGAAGGTCCGGTTCCATACGCTCAATCGCAAGAGCGGGCATCGGGTGGTCAGCCAATATGTCGATGCCGTCAGCGGCAAGCCCGTTGCTGAAGACGACGAGGTGAAGGGCTACCAGCGCGGCGAGGACGAATACGTCCTGCTCGAGGACGACGAGATCGAAGCGGTTGCGCTCGAGAGCACGCGTACCATTGATATCGACATGTTTGTCGATGCTAGCATCGGCTGGATCTGGTACGACAAGCCGCACTATCTCACCCCTGACGACCCGGTGGGGGAGGAGGCATTCTCGGTCATTCGCGACGCAATGAAATCGACGGGGACGGTCGGAATATCGCGACTGGTCATGTACCGCCGCGAGCGCGCCGTCATGCTTGAACCACGAGGCAAGGGCATCGTGCTGTGGACACTGCGCTATGGCGATGAGGTTCGCGATCCCGAGGATTATTTTGGCAAGATCGACGACGTCAAACCCGATCCGAAACTGATGGATATGGTCTCGACCCTGATCGATGAACGAACTAGGCAGTGGGATCCCGCCATGACCGGAGATCCGGTCCAGGCGCGGCTGCTGGAGATCATTGCCTCGAAGAAGAAGGGCAAGAAGGGTCCGGCCAAGGCGAAGGGCAAGGCCGAGCAACCGGCCAGCAACGTGATCAACATCATGGATGCGCTGCGCAAGAGCATCGGCTCGGAGCCCGGAAAGCGGAAATAAGCGCCTGGGAGCAGGCTGGGCTGGGAGACAAAGGCAGCACAATGAAGGTCATACCCCGCGATCCTGCTTTCGACAGCACCCGCCGATCCAGCGATTTCCTCCTGCCGCTCGATACGCCTCCAATGGAGGCAAAGGCGGCCGATGCGATTCCCGAAGGAGATGGATGGCAATACGAACGCAAATGGGATGGTTTTCGCTGCCTGGCATTTCGGCAGGATGATGCGGTGGAGTTGCGCGCAAAGTCAGGCAAGCAGCTAGGACGCTATTTTCCCGAACTCCTCGCGACATTGAAGGAACTGCCGTCGCGCCGTTTTGTCGTCGACGGGGAAATCGTCATCTCGGTCGACGGCAAGTTTTCGTTCGACGCGCTCCAGATGCGGCTTCATCCCGCCGAGAGCAGGATCCGCAAGCTGTCCGCCGAAACCCCGGCTAGCATCGTCCTGTTCGACATGCTCTGCGATCAGCACGGAACCGTCTGGTTGGCGCGGACCCTGAAAAAACGGCGAGCGATCCTTGAGGCTTTCGTCGCTTCGGCAAACCGCAGGAACATCGTGCTTTCGCACTGCACGCGCGATGTGAAGGAAGCCCGCTCCTGGCTAGGGGATGCCGGACATGGGGCGACAGACGGCGTCGTTGCCAAGCGGCTGGACGGTCCGTACCAACCGGGGGTGCGCGCGATGGTGAAGGTGAAGCGGCTGCGGTCGGCCGATTGTGTGGTCGGCGGCTTTCGCTATCTCAGCAGCAGTCGTCAGGTCGGATCATTGCTGCTGGGTCTGTACAACGAGGCCGGCAAGCTCAACCACGTCGGTTTCACCTCGACCATTGCCAAGGAGGACAGGGCCGAGCTTACCCGCAAGCTCGAAGCCATGCGCGAGCCACCGGGCTTTACCGGAAAGGCGCCGGGCGGGCCGAGCCGCTGGAGCACCGAGCGCAGCGGCGAATGGGAGCCGGTGCGGCCCGAACTGGTGGTCGAAGTGCGCTTCGATCACGTCACCGGCGACCGTTTCCGGCACGGCACCAAGTTCCTGCGCTGGCGACCAGACAAGGCGCCCGAGCAATGCACGCTCGAGCAGATCGCCTGATTATTCCGATGCATGCACTCGCAGTGCCGTCCTCAAGCCGCTCTCTTGCGCCGGTTTGCACGGTCTTCGATTGGCGCTGCGGCCGCGCGGAAATCCTGCCAGGGGTCCGACGACAGCGAGGCAAGCCGGGTCGGTGTGTTCTCGACGGTAAAATAGGCCGGTCCGATGCCGGGGCCGAGCTCGTCCCAGGCAAGCGGCATCGACACCGCCGCACCCGGTCGTGCTCTTGTCGAATAGGGTGCGACCGCGGTCGCACCACGCTGGTTGCGCAGATAATCGACCAGGATTTTCCCGCGCCGTTTCGATTTGGTGATGGTCGAGACGTAGCGGTTGGGACTGTCGGCGGCCATGGAGTCGGCAATCGCCTTGGTGAAGGCTTTTACAGCTGGCCATTCGGCTTTCGGCTTCAATGGCGCCACGACGTGCAGACCCTTGCCGCCGGAGGTCTTGATGAAGGGGACAAGCCCCGCATCCTTCAGCCGGTTGCGGGTCTCGACGGCGGCTTCGATCACCGCCTCCCAGCTCACGCCTTCGCCGGGGTCGAGATCCATGATGATCGTGTCCGGACGCTCCCAATCGCTCACCGTCGAGCCCCAGGGGTGGATCTCCAGCGACGCCGACTGGACGAGACCGATCAGCCCGTCGAGATCATTGATGCTGATCAGCCGCTCGTCGGGCGGATCCTTGGGGTCGTGGACCAGTACGATGTTGGGGTTCAGCCCCTTCCAGGCATGCTTCTGGAAGAATTGCTCGCCCGAAATCCCGTTGGGACAGCGCACCAGCGCCAGCGCGCGGCCGACGATGTAGGGCGACACATGGCGCCAGACCTCGGCATAATAGTCGGCGAGGCCTTCCTTGGTCACGCCCTCGTCCGGCCAGTAAAGACGGTCGGGATGGGTGAGCTTGACGGTCCGGCGCTGAGGTTTGGCCACCTCCTTGCTCGTCTTCGGCGTCTCGCGCGTGATTTCTTTCGCCGGCTTGTCTTCGCGCAACCCGCGGAACGAGGCGTGGCGCAGATGGCCGTCGGCGGTCCACGCCCGGAACTCGACTTCGGCGACGAGGTCCGGCCTGACATAGCGGACTTGCCGAGCCTCGTCGGCGCTCAGCCGTTTTTCGAACGGGCTTGACGGAATGCGTAACCGCTCGAGCTTCTTGAACAGGCTCTCGGCGACCGCTGCCGTGTAGCCGGTGCCGACGCGCCCGACATGATGCAGCTTGCCGTGGTCATAGACACCCAGGACAAGCGAACCGATCGCCTTGCGCGACGTTGTCGAGGGGACATAGCCGGCCACGACAAATTCCTGCCGCGCCGAGCATTTCGACTTCACCCAGTTCTTGCTGCGGCCGGCGCGGTAGGGCGCATCGCGAAGCTTGGAGACAATGCCTTCCAGGCTCAGCCGACAGGCATGTCGCAGCACCAGGGCGCCATCCTCCTCAAAATGGCCGCTGTAGCTGATGATGCCGCTGTTACTGCCGATCATTTTTTCCAGCAATTCCTTGCGCTTGATTAACGCAACGTCGCGCAGATCGTAGCCGTCGAGATGAAGCAGGTCGAAGACGTAGAAGTGAAAGCGATCACTGCGGCCCTCGCTGAGATCGGCTTGCAGCGCGGAAAAATCCGATGCGCCGGCTGACGTCTCGACCACGAGTTCACCGTCGATCAGCGCCGTCCCGACAGGGATATCGGCCAGCGCCGAAACGACCGCCTTGCCGAATTTCTTCGTCCAGTCGAGACCGCTCCGCGTCAAGAGTTTGACGCGGCCGGCTTCGATCCTGGCCTGCAGCCGGTAGCCGTCGAATTTGATCTCGTGCAGCCAGCGCTCGCCCGACGGCGCTGACGAGACCAGGGTCGCCAGCGTCGGTTCGACGAAGTCGGGAAGCGCCGCCTTCTTGGCGCCCTTGATCTTTGACGGTTCGGGAACGCTGATAGTGGCGGGGGCCTCTTCCGCTGGAGCTGGCCTGGTGCTGCCGCCGCGGCGCCTGCGAATGCGCCCTGTCTTAGACGACCAGCCGGGCTCTTCGCCGGCGACGTCCTCTATCTTGCGGCCGGTCGCGACGGATTCCGGCCGCTCGTCCAGAATGTCGGGATCACGTTCGGTGCGCGCGGCGTCATCGTCGCCTTTGATCAGCAGCCAGTTCTCGCGCTTCTCCCGGGGCTTTCCGGCCATCCGCACAAGATGCCAGCGGCCGCCAAGCTTCTCGCCGTGAAGTTCGAAGTCGAGATGGCCTTTCGCATAGCCGCGATGCGCGTCGCCGATCGGCGTCCAAGTGCCTCTGTCCCAAAGGAGGACGGTGCCGCCGCCATACTCGCCCTTCGGGATTGTGCCTTCGAAGTCGCCATATTCCAGAGGATGGTCCTCGACGTGGACGGCAAGACGCTTCTCGCCGGGGATCAGGCTCGGCCCTTTTGTGACGGCCCAGCTCTTCAGGACGCCGTCCATTTCGAGACGAAAATCATAATGGAGCCGGGTGGCATCGTGCTTCTGTATGACGAAGCTGTCGCCGGTCCTCGGCGCCCTGCGGCCCTGCGGCTCCGGGGTAACGGAAAAATTGCGCTTCTTGCGGTAGGTCTCGAGCGCCATCGGTCAGCCGGCCTTCCGACGCGGCGCTGTCTGCTTCGCCTTGGCATGGCGCGCTGGCTTTGACTTTGCCGCGGGCTTTCTTGTCGAGGGCTGCTTCCCGCCAACGCCGGCACTCTGGCGCAGCGCATCCATAAGGTCGACGACCCTCTCCCGCTTGGCCGGCTTCGGAACGGCGATCTTCTTGCCCTCGAGCTTTGCCTTCACAAGCTCGGCCAGCGCCGCCTCATAACGGTCGTCGAATTTGGTCGGATCGAATTTGCCTTTCTTGGTCTTGATGATGTGTTCGGCCAGTTCGAGCATCTCGCCCTCGATCTTCAAGTCGGGGATGTTGTCGAAAGCCTCCTCCGCCGAGCGCACCTCGTAATCGAAATTCAGCGTCGTTGCGACCAGGCCTTCGTCATAGGCGCGGACGAGCAGGGTCCGGACGCGCCGAAACAGGACGGTCTGGGCGATGGCGGCGACTTTCTTCCTGCGCATGCCTTCGCGGATCAGCCCAAACGCTTCCTCCGCGTGTTTGTCCGACGGGGCCAGGTAATAAGGCTTGTCGAAATACACGTCGTCGACATCGGAACAGCCGATGAAGGCCGAGACCGACAGCGTCTTGTCGCTCTCGGGAACAGCGGCTGCGACCTCATCGGGTTCGAGCACGACGTACTCACCCGAGCCGATCTCATAGCCTTTGACCTGGTCGTCCTTCTCGACCGGCTTGCCGCTATCGCTGTCGACGAAGGCGCGATGCACCCTATGACCGGTGGCGCGGTTTATCGTGTGGAAGGCGATCCGCTCTGAGGTTGAGGCAGCCGTATAGAGCGCCACCGGGCAGCTGAGTTCTCCGATTTTCAGAAAACCCTTCCAATTTGCTCTCGGAGCCAAGGCACAGCCTCATTGTCACAAGCGTTTGCACTGGAAATGCAACGTGGCGGCGCCGAGATTTGTTCCTTTGGCGCCTGCGCGACAATGATCAGAAGGGTCCTGGGCCAGCAGACAAGCCATTCCGCTGCAACCAAATTCACCACCCGCCGTTGTCGAGCAGCAAGGAGCGGTTGGCCATGACGGGATTGTCATTGAAGAGACTGTCGTTTTTGTCGGCGCTGGTGGCGGCTCTGGCTCTGGCGGGTTGCAGCAACGAGGCCGAACCGACACAGGGCAGTACCAGCAGCACTGAGCCGACCCAAAGCAACACCAACACCGTCGACCAAAATCCCGAGGTCGACAAGGACCCGACGCCGAAGACGACCACCGGCGGCGATCAACCCGGTACGCCGCCGGCGCAGTGAGGGATCGGCCGGCCGACTGGATTCTGCGAGGGCATGCGTTCCCTTTCCGGATGAATTTCTGACGACAAGGCACCGGGTTTCATCCCGACGGGCTCTGCTCGACCAGATGGTAGCTATACCGGTCGCGAATGAAGGCGTTGAAAACCGGCCTTTTGACCAGGCCTTGCGGAATGCCGCATAAGTTTGCGGCGGCACGTCGTTGAAATCGTAGCGATTTCCGCTTGGGACAAACCATACGGAGAGGGTCCTCGTCGCCGGGTCGTAATTGATGCTTTGGATAACAGTTGAAGGCATTTCCCAACACTCGACGCGCCTGGGCAATAACCCGCCCCGGCAATCCGGGTTCCATCTCGCGCATGTGGAGGCAATGATCCGGCGGGCCCCAAGGCCTTGCCGCCACGGGCCGGCTTCACCAATTAGGGTTGATGCCATCGCTCAAAACCAGGCAGCCGCAATCCGCTGGCCAAGGCGACCTGTTTCGCGCGCCTGACTTTCTCGCGCCCGACTTTCACGCACGTGACGACCTGCCGGAAGGATTTTGCTACCGGCCGGAGCTGATCACGGCGGAGGAAGAGGCCGAACTGGTGCGGCAGCTCAAAAGTCTCGCCTTCCAGCCTTTCGACTTTCATGGCCATCTCGCAAACCGGCGCGTCGCCGGTTTTGGCCTGCGCTACGATTTTGACCAACGCAAGGTGGTCGAGGCGCCGCCGATCCCTGCTTTTCTGATGCCGCTCAGGGACAAGGTGGCGGCATTTGCGCGGCTGCCCGCCGATGCTTTCGTGCACGTCTTGATCAACGAGTATCGGCCCGGCGCGGGTATCGGCTGGCATCGCGACAAGCCGCAGTTCGATGCCGTGGCCGGCGTTTCTCTTCTTGCGCCATGCAGCTTTCGGCTCCGCCGGAAGAACGGCACGAGATGGGCTCGCGTGACCGTCACCCTCGAGCCAAGGTCGGCTTACCTGATGAGGGGCCTGGCGCGCACCGAATGGCAGCACAGCATCCCGCCGGTTGCCGCGCACCGTTATTCGATCACCCTGCGGACCCTGCGGCCGCAACGGTCGCCTCGATCAGAAGCGATAGTTCGATGACCAGAATCGAGACCGGCTCCTGTTTTTGCGGTTCGATAAGTGCTGAGATGCATGGTGACCCGTTCTGGATTTGCTCCGATCACGATGACGATTGTCGCAAGGCGATAGGCAGCCCGTTGACCGTCTGGGTCGGCTATCGACCGGCCCAATTCAGATTGCTCACCGGCGCGCCAAAAAAATTCTCAAGGACCCGAGGCGTGCTCCGCACCTTCTGCGCCGATTGCGGGACATCCATAGCCTACCTCGACCAGGGGCTTCCCGAGGAACTTTATCTGACGATCGGCTTCTTCGACCACCCCGAGCGCTTTGCGCCGCAGGCTCATGCCTATTGGGACATGAAGCTGCCGTGGGTGGAATTTGGCGACGATCTGCCGCGTGTGGGAAGATATTCAAGGCGGCGCGATCCGGCGGTCGGAAATCCGGCCGACCGGTAACCGGCAACGCCGCCGATGGGACCCGAGTGGCCCAGCTGAATTGAATTGCGATCAGTTTGTAATCCAAACGGACCGGCATCATCGCTTCTTCACGCCGCTTTCGATACTATCTGTTGAGCGCAAGGCATAGATCGGCACAGGCAGCAAGATTTGGCACAACGATCGGGAAGCGCAGACCTTCCACTTCATGGCGGACGCGTGCCGAAATGGCTTGGCGACCGTATGACGCGCCTTGGCGCGGTCATGTGCGAGGCGATCATTCACCATTACGGACGCGAAGAACTGCTGCGCCGGCTGGCGCACCCCTTCTGGTTCCAGTCGTTTGGCGCCGTCATGGGAATGGACTGGCATTCCTCCGGCATCACGACCAGCGTCATCGGTGCCCTCAAACGTGGTTTGGCTCCGCTCTCCGGCGAGCTCGGTGTTCACGTGTGCGGCGGCCGCGGCGCGCATTCGCGCAAAACCCCGCATGAGCTTGCCGTCATCGGCGAGCGCGTCGGCTTCGATGGAGCAGGCCTGGCGATGGCCAGCCGGCTTGTCGCCAAGGTTGACAGCGCCGCCGTCCAGGACGGCTTCGACCTTTATCTGCATGGCTTTATCGTCACCGATGACGGCGACTGGGTCGTGGTACAGCAGGGCATGAACGGCGACAGCAAGGTGGCGCGCCGCTATCACTGGCTGTCCGAAGGCCTGAAGAGTTTCGTCGACCAGCCGCATGCCGCCATCGAAGGCGCCAACCAGGGCGAGATCGTCAACCTGACCGACCGCCGCGCCGACGCCTCGCGCAAGGGCCAGTTGAATCTCCTGCAGGATCTCGGACCGGATCGCATTCTGAGGGAGTTCGCCGCGCTCGAACGTGATGTGGCTGTCGCACCGGAGCCCGATCAGCCAATGCTGCCGCACCTGGTCATGCCGGCGCACCACGACGTTCGCGAAAGCGATGTCGTCATGCGTCGTCTTCATGGCAACATGGCTGCGGCTGCCGAGCGTGGCCCCGCCGATTTCTCCGAACTTCTCCTGGTCCCCGGCGTCGGTGCGCGCACGGTGCGGGCGCTGGCGCTGGTCGCCGAGGTTTTGCATGGCGCGCCATGCCGGTTTTCCGATCCCGGCCGCTTCTCGCTGGCACATGGCGGCAAGGACAGGCATCCGTTCCCCGTGCCGCTGAAAGTCTATGACGAAACGATCGGCGTCCTGAAGTCGGCCGTCCACAAGGCCAGGCTCGGTCGCGACGAAGAACTCGGTGCCTTGAAGCGGCTCGACGAGCAGTCGCGGCAGGTCGAACGCTATGTCACCGGCCCGAGCCTGAAGGAAATCGTCGCCGGAGAGTTCGATCGGTCGCATCAGCTCGGCGGCCGCAGCGTGTTCGGCTGGGAGGCCGCACCCGAGCCGCCCGCGGATGCTAAACAAATCAAACAAAAGGGATGATCGGACCGGAACGCAGTTCAGCGGACCAAGTGGTGAAAATCTGACGCTTGATACCCAGAACGAAATACCGATTTCGACCCTTCTCTGCCCTTCTGTCGGAGAAATTGAAGGGAAGCCTTGACCCGTTAACGACCTTCCTGACATCGCGCTTCAACGTCCGCACAGGGGGTGAATGCTGTCATTGTTGCGCAGTCGTGGAGCGACGAGCCACTGAATCACGATCTGCGAGCAGGTAACCGATCGGCCAGCGCCGTGATCACTCGGGGTCGGTTCGACTCGCCGCCGCGGGGACAATGAGACCTTGGCATGCGACATGGCAGATACTGTGGGCTGGACAAATCATGGGCCGGCCGCATTCCGACCCGACCCGGAACTCGGATTGGGACGCTTTGACAAAGCGCACGTGATTTCGTCGCGCGAGATACCAATGTCGTTAAGAATGTCATCCGGTGACCGGCTCAACCCGTCCGTTATCATCCACATAGCTTTTCGCTCGGCGCGAAGGCGGAACCATCCGCGAATGTAGCCAATGGTGCCATTATGAAAACTCGTCCACATCGAAGTCATCTTAATCATCGGCTCGAACACACGGCACGGAACGGCACTGGCGGTATTCACCGCGAGAAGGACCGGTTACGTAGCGTCTGACTCGTCTCAATTCCGAACTTATCGGTCTCGTCCGGCTGGGCGCACCGCGGCGGCAGCGACTGCAACCGCGCCGGCGAGGGTTGAAATGCTGATTGTTTTTCGTAACATAGTTCTGTTTCCTTTCAGCGATGATGGTTCATCAAGCGATCAAGATGACATGCATAGGTTGTGCCGGCCGACAACATAAGGCCAGAACCATCATCTTCTTCTACAAACAATTGCTATGCTAAGTTTACGGTGCGTGAGGTTGCGCTCGAACACAACGAATATATATTTCAAAGCTAATTTTCTAGCTTTAGCAAGCTATATTTTAACGGCAAGCTTGACAAATCCACCGCTAACCTCTCGGTGCTCCACCCAGGGTGGTCAAGAGACGTTCGGCAAAAACGGGTTTGCGGGCCAGGGCCGCTTCGGAGCGGCGGCGGATGCTTCGTTCCTTCTCTCACCGCTTGCGCATGGGCATTTGTCGCTACGCTATCGGCCTGCGTCGTGCTATACTTTTTGTTTGGCTTCCTTCGACGGGATGGAGAGATGTTCGCCCTGTCAACCTTGACGCGGAGAAGCATTGGCGTTGCTCTTGTCGGTTGCGCTTTCCTCGCGTCGGCTGCCATGGGAGCGGGAGATACTGAAGATGTCGCGATGGGAATCCGACTTGCGGAATTGCTTCGCGCGGGGCGAAGCGTTGTCTCCAACTATCAGACACTAATCAACGATCCAGCACTTGGCGACAAGCACCTCGACAGCGAGCGGTTTGCGAGCGAGGCCATCGCCGTTTACTCAAAAAACACCGGCCAGGACCCGTTTTCCGGCGAATTGACCAATCGCGACCGGCGTCTGCTTGAGGCCCAGATTGGGGCTATGCGGGAGGTGGTGGACGAGCAGCAAGATGACATCAACCGCGCTGGGATCGGGTTCAAGGGCTTCGTGCCGGCCGTTTTCGCGCGTCTGTTGAATGAGAAATTCGCCGCCAAGGTTGGCAACGAAGCTCTGGTGCGCGTGACAGCGCCCGAGCAACTCGTGCGCAACCGCAAATCTCTTCCGGACGCTTGGGAAGCCAGCATCATCGTAAGCGTCTTTTCAGATCCGAAGAGAGCAAAGGGCGAAGCCTACACGGATGTGACCGAGGTGGAGGGACGCCCGGCATTTCGAATGCTCCTGCCCGAATACTATACGGAGTCGTGCCTTTCCTGCCACGGCGAGCCGAAGGGCGAGATCGACATAACTGGATATCCCAAGGAGGGCGGAAAAGCCGGCGATTTGGGGGGCGCAATCAGCATCGTCTTGTTCAAATGAGCGTCCTGGAACAGACACCCCACGAGGTGGAAGCCATACCGGCGCCGTCGAAATCCCTGGGACGTCGCCTTGCCAGTCTGCCGATCGCGGCCCGCGTAGCTGCACTGACAGCGGCCGGCCTCATTAGTCTCATCGTATCTTCCATCCTTCTCACGCAGGCGCTTTATCGCAGTGCCGACCGCACCGCAGACACTAAGGCATTGTTCGATCTCGCGGCGAATGCGGCTGCGGCGCACGTGACCTTCGGCGAATTGCGATACTGGCTCACCGATTTGTCGGTCAGCTTGCTAATGAACTCCCAGCGGAATGCCGAGCAGGCGCGTGAGCGACTGCTGGACCAACTGGACGGCCTTTCGAAATCATCCCCCGATGCAGTGACAGAAATCCGTGTCGAGATCGATGACTATGTCAAAAGGGCACTAGAGGCGGCGGACAGCTATACTCAGGATAACCGCATCATTGGAAACGCTCTCCTGGCGGAGGCGCGAACCCACAGCACGAATGTCGATGCCGCCCTTAACGAACTTGTCGAGGAAGTGAGCGCCGAGGCAGAAGCTGCTCGCAACGAGGCTGTAAGGCTAGCCCAGAAAACCGCGACTACCGCTGCCATTCTGGTGGTCATCGTGCTGTTGATTGGGTCGCTTCTTACAATCCTTGTTCTTCGCTCGATCATTGGCCCGTTACGGCGGCTGAACCGGGTCATCGGCGAACTGACGCAAGGACGCTACGATATTGAAATACCGATTGAGGGAGGCGACGAACTCGGCGCAATGTCGCGGACGCTTCGACTTTTTCGCGCGGGCGCGATTGAAAAGAAACGACTGGAAGACGAGGCGGAGCAGCAAAGACGGACGATCGCAGCGGCGCTTGAGGCAATTTCTGACGGATTTGTCCTATTCGATCCGCAGGACAGGGTCATCCTGGCCAACAGCAAATTTTGCGAATTCTTCCCTGACCATGCGCGAGCTTCTCTTCCTGGGCAAAGCTTTCAAGAAATCTTGGAGCAACGCCTGGCGGGCGGGCAAGTCGACCTTGCGGGCGCGTCGCCGGAGGAGTGGATTGCCCAGCGGTTACACATCCACAAGGACCCGGCGGGCTTCGTCTGTGAGGATCGCTTCGGCGACAGATGGGTTCGCGTAAGCAGGCGAAAAACGCCTGACGGCGGCGCGGTCGCCGTTTACACCGACATCACGGAATTGAAACAGAGACAAGACGAACTCGAGCGCGCCAAGAGCCGTGCTGAATCGACGAATGAAGCCAAGAGCCGCTTCGTCGCATCCGTCAGCCACGAACTGCGTACGCCGCTGAACGCGATTATTGGCTACAGCGAGATGCTGATCGAAGATGCGAGCGACCAGCACATGGTGGAATTCGTTCCGGAACTGGAGAAGATCGCCGCGGCTGGTCGCCATCTCCTGGCGCTCATCAACGACATCCTCGACTTGTCAAAGATCGAGGCGAACAAGATGGAAATTTTCTTGGAAACGTTCGTCGTCGCCGATTTGATGCGCGACGTCCAGGCCACAGTCGCGCCTCTGATGGCGAAAAACCGAAACGGTTTCGTACTGGACCTCGACGACGACCTCGGGAAAATGCATTCGGATCAGACGAAGTTGCGTCAGAACCTGTTTAACCTGCTCAGCAACGCCGCCAAGTTTACCGAAGGGGGTCGTGTAACACTCACGGTGCGTCGCGACAGACGACCAAAGGGCGATTGGCTGATATTCAAAGTGTCCGACACCGGGATCGGGATGACGCCGGAGCAGCAGGAACGTCTCTTCGACGCTTTCACGCAGGCGGACGCATCCACCACTCGCAACTATGGCGGAACGGGGCTTGGCCTCAGCATAACCCGGAGTTTTAGCCGAATGATCGGAGGCGTTGTAAAGGTCGAGAGCGAACTCGGAAAAGGCTCGACCTTCACAATGGAGATTCCAGCCGAGTTCAAAAAAGAATCTGGCGAGCAACACCCCTCCGAAGCTGTGCCGTTGCCGTCACGAGACAAGGCGGTTCTGATCATAGATGATGAACCAGCCGCCCGAACCGTCATCGCCAGGGCCTTGGCGGAGGCGGGACTGGCATCGTTCGAAGCAGCAAGCGGCGAGGAAGGAATAGCCGCTGCTCGAGCGCATCGCCCCGCGGCGATCATTCTCGACATCATCATGCCGCATCAGGACGGCTGGTCAGTGCTGCGATCTCTGAAGAACGATAGGGAGCTTTGCGAGATTCCTGTGATCCTTGCGACGATACTTGCAGACCGCGAACTCGGCCTCTCACTCGGGGCGGTTGAATACCTGACGAAGCCGATCGACACCGAGAAGCTGATTCAAACAATTGAGGCTTGCGGCGGTGGCAACCGCGATGTGCTTGTAATTGATGACGACCAAGCCTCCCGCGATTTCCTTCGGCGTATCCTGATCAAGAAGGATTGGCGGGTTCACGAGGCAAGCGACGGCGCGCGCGGACTTGGCCTGATGAAACGGTTGTTGCCGCGCCTGGTGGTGCTTGATCTGCTGATGCCTGAAATGGACGGGTTTCAGACATTGAGTGAGATGCAGCAGACGCCCGAACTGCAGAACATTCCGGTGGTCGTAGTTACCTCGAAAGATCTGTCGATGAACGAGCTCGAATGGCTCCGCGATAGGGCGGTTGCCGTTGTGACCAAGGGCGCGAACAGCAGGTCTCAATTGGTCAAGGCGCTCGAACGCCAGATTTCCGCGGCCGAGTAGGTTGGCCCGGCATCTCAGTTCGTTGACCCATCGTTAGAAGAGGCCGAAGATGACGAGAATCCTTCTGGTGGAAGACAACGAAATGAATCGCGACATGCTCTCGCGGCGGTTGTCGCGGCGTGGGTTCGAAGTGCTTATTGCGGAAAACGGACAATCCGGCGTGGAACTAACCATTTCGGAAAGACCGGATCTGATCCTTATGGATATGAGCCTGCCCGTGATGGACGGATGGGAGGCGACACGGCGGATCAAGGCTGATCCGGCCACCTCGGGGATCCCTATAATCGCGCTTTCTGCGCATGCTATGACCAGCGATCGGGAATTGGCGCTTGAGGCCGGCTGCGATGACTACGACAGCAAGCCGGTGGACCTGCCGAGGCTTGTCCAGAAAATCGAACAATTGCTTGCCGCAAATCCGTGAGCCGCCGAGTCGGCGGATTGGAGACATGACTGCCAACGAGTTCCAACGCCACGCAATAGCCGCCCATCTGGCGCAGCGGCTTGCTGGACCGGCACGGGCAATCTCGGGATTTCAGGAACTGCTGCTAGAACAGGTGCAGAACCATAGTCTGGTGCACATCACTCCAGATCTTGAGAGGGTCGGCGCCGCTGCCCGGCAATTGAACAGCCTCATCGACAGCTTGATCCATGGCAAAGCCGACTGTCCGGACCATGCAGGGCGCGAGATCGAGGCGAAACTGCGCCACGATTTGCGAACACCACTCAACGCGATTATCGGCTACTCCGAAATGATCCTTGAAGAAGCCGAAGAATTGCACGAACACGCATTGGACGAAGATGTCAGGGTGATGCTCGCGGCTGCGGCCGAGTTGTTGGCGCATGTCGATGCAATTGCCGGCCTATCGCGCGCCAGCGACAACGAAGCGCTGTGGACGACGGATCAGGCTGAGATCGATGCAGCAGGGCTTGAAAGGGCGCTCGGCAAGACGGAGCACGATGCATTCTCAGGACGCAGCGGTAGAATACTTGTCGTCGACGACATCGGCAGTAACCGCGATCTTCTCTCGCGCCGCTTGCTGCACGACGGTCATCAGGTAGTCACTGCCGAGTCAGGCCTGTCCGCGCTGACCCGCCTTGCGGAATATGAATTCGACCTTGTTCTGTTGGACATACTGATGCCGGACATGAACGGCATCGAGGTGCTCTCGCGATTGAAAGCTGAGCGCCGGTGGCGGCACATCCCGGTCATTATGATCTCGGGGCTGAACGAAGTCGACGCCGTGGTCCGCTGCATCGAGGCGGGAGCCGACGACTACTTGCTTAAACCATTCAATCCGGTCCTGTTGCGCGCCCGGATCAACTCCAGTCTGGAGAAAAAGCGTTGGCGCGACCGCGAGCACGAGTATCTTCAGCGGATAGAGGCGGAAAAGCGGCGGGCCGACTCGCTTCTACATGCCGTCCTGCCCGGTCAAATCGTTGCGCGGCTACAAGGGGGCGAGGAGATCATTGCGGACCGGTTCGAGGAAGTGACCATCCTTTTTGCCGATATTGTCGGATTCTCGCCTATCGCAGCGAAATTGCCGGCATCCGACCTTATCAAGCGCCTCGACCGGATGTTCAGCATGTTCGACGCGCTGGCGGAGAAGCATTCCGTGGAGAAGATCAAGACAATCGGAGACGCGTATATGGCCGCTTGTGGTCTTCCGGAGCCGGCGGCCGATCACGCCGACAGGACCGTGGCGCTGGGAAAGTCCATGCTGGACTCGTTGAGGCTCTTGGCGTCGGGCAGCGATAGTTTTCGCGTCCGAATCGGCGTACACACCGGACCGGTGATCGCCGGTCTGATCGGCCGACATCGGTTCGTCTATGATGTCTGGGGCGAAACCGTGAACATCGCAAGCCGGCTCGAATCCCAGGGCGTAGCCGACCGCATGCAAATCTCGGAGGCAACCAGACGCGCTTTGCACGACTCTTGGGAGCTAGAACCGCGCTGCACTGTGGAACTGAGAGGCGTCGGCACGATGGAAACCTATCTCGTTCGACACTGATGTCAGATTTCCTCAAAGCGACGCGTAAGCGAGTAGCTTACGGCACCGGCGTTGAGAGGCTATCACTACCATAGCATTCGCGAATCGAAGAGCAGGTTAACCAGCGTCCGTGTCATCATCAGCATGATCGGGTTAGGCTCGGCGGACTTGGCTACCACCACCCGTCCCATCCATATCGAATTTAGGTCATGGGTTGCTGGCGAGACTGGAGGCCTATGTCGAGACGGGCTTTCTGTGCTTCCGCCGCATCTCCAAGCGGAAGTTCATCCATCTGTGATGGTCGAGAATAACGCCAGAGCTATCGCGACACGGGTGCTGATCTATGTGGCACCATACGTCCGGAACGTGTCCGAGACGCGACCTCCATAGCGATGGCCGCGCAAGTCCGATTATGGCGCTCTCTGCTCGTTCAGGAGGCTAAACGAACTACGGCTTCCCACCCAAAGCGGTTGTCTAACCTCGGGGACCAAGCGTCAGGTTTTCACCTGTATGGGGCGATGAGTGTCAAGCTTGATCTTGCTTCGTTTCATCATCTCCTTGTTCGGCCAGTTGGTGACCATCTCCTCGTCCCGACCTTGGCTTCGAACTGGCCGCCGCGCGCAGTGGCCGTCAAGGATGGGGCCAGGGGCCCCATCGCGCAGCGGATTTGTCCTTGACGGTCACGAGCACGGCGGCAGGCTTGAATGATCGGGCGCGCCGCCATTCGGCAGCCGACGACAGTTCCGAGGGGAGCTTGCCATGAGGCCCAGGC